>NZ_RZPF01000739.1:0-3162 GCF_004022735.1 Mesorhizobium sp. M7A.F.Ca.AU.001.01.1.1 | reverse complement strand
GTGCCCGAGAATACGCAGGCCGCCTTCAATTATGGCTTCGACAAAGTACGCTTCCTGGCGCCGGTCAGGGTCGGCGCCCGCATCAGACTGCGCATCACGCTGCTGTCCATGGAGGACAGGGGCCCGGGCCAGTATCTGATGAAGGCGGCCAACACGGTCGAGATCGAAGGCGAGGAAAAGCCTGCCTTGACGGCGGAAACGCTGGTCATGCTCTATGAACGCCGCAAGCGGGCAGGTGCCTGAGCCTGTTTGGAATTCTACTCTCTGAGCGGTGTGCGCGTCACGAAGCCCTGGATTCTGCGCGGCCTGTGGCGCGGGCCGAGAGCAGTGCGAGGAACAGCGCAGCCAGCGCCAGCACCGTCGCCGTCTGAAAGGTGACCTGCATTCCCCGGGCGGCGGCCTCGGAACTCAGAAGACCAATGCCTTCGTGCCCTTCGGCCGATGCGACGGCGAATATGGCGCCCATCAACGAGGCGCCGGTGATGAGCCCGAGATTGCGCGAAAGGTTGAGCAGACCGGAGACGACGCCGCGCTGACCCGCGTCAACGCCGGTCATGACGGCTGCATTGTTCGACGTCTGGAACAGCGCGTAGCCGATGCAGGTGACGGTGATCGCAACGACATAGCCGGCAATGCCGAATCTGGTCACGGCGAGCGACAGCAGGAACGTGCCTGTCGTGAGGCTGAGCAGGCCTGCGACCATCATCCTATGAGCGCCGAAGCGGTCGGTCAGGCGTCCGGCCACCAGCGCCGACAAGGTCGAGACGAGCGGGCCGGTCGACAGCACCACACCCACCATTGCAGCATCCAGCCCGAGCCCGCGCGACAGGTAGAACGGAGCCACAACCAGCGTCGCCATCATCACCGTGGCGACGACGAGGCTCATGGCGAGACTGGCACTCAGCTGGAGATCGCGGAAGCTGGCAAGCCGGATCAAGGGGTTTTTCACTCTCGCCTGCGCGGCGGCGAAAAGAAAAACGCCGGTGCCTGCGGCGATCAGCAGGCCGATGTTGAGCGTGCCGAAATTGCCTCTGCCCAGCGTCATCGCCAGCGCATAGGCGGCCAACGTCAGGGCCAGCAGGGCGGTGCCCACGACATCGAACGTGCCTCGGTCGAGCCGCGCGGTTTTATTGCGTGCCGGCAGGGCACGCCAGGCAAGAGCGAAGGTGAGCACTCCCAGCGGGACATTGACGAGGAAGATCGCCCGCCAGCCGAAGCCGGTGATCAAAAGGCCGCCGAGCGAGGGGCCAAGTGTCGTGCCGATCGCGGACATGGCGCCGAGCAGGCCCATGGCGCCGCCGATTCTGTCTTTGGTCACGGTTTCGGCGACGAAGGCCAGCGTCAGCGCCATCATCAGCGCTGCGCCAAGTCCCTGCACGGCGCGTGCGGCAATCAGCAGCCAGAGTGTCGGCGCCAGGCCGCAGAGCACCGATGCGGACGTGAACAGCGCGATGCCCCCAAGCAGCAACGGTCGGCGCCCGAACATGTCGGCCAGCCGGCCGGCGCTGACGATCAGTGTGGTGATGGCGAGGAGATAGGCCAGAACAACCCATTGCACGGCCTGGAACGTCGCGCCGAAATTCTGCATCAGCGACGGCAGCCCGACGCTGGCAATGCTGGTTCCCAGCGACGACAGCAGTGTGGCGAGCGACAGGCTTGCCAACGCCCAGCCGGCGGATTGCATCCGTGGTGGCGCCGATGTCAGCGCGTCCGGATTTTGCTCAGCGATTGCCACGGCGATCTCCTTCCATCAGTCCCACAACCGGAACTGCTGGAGATCTAGTTCCTTGGCCAATGTGGCGGAAGGCGCAGCATTTGCATCTTATTCGTGCGTTTGGCGCCATATCATGTCATGATCTGCCGATGACATCACCCGATCTCAACTTACTGTTCGCTCTCGACGTCCTGCTGACCGAAGGCAGCGTGGCGCGCGCCGCCAGCCGCCTACGCCTCAGCCCTTCGGCGATGAGCCGCACGCTGGCGCGACTGCGCCAGGCGACGGGCGATCCGCTGCTGGTTCGCGCCGGTCGAGGCCTTGTGGCTACGCCGCGTGCGGAAGAACTGCGACAGCAGGTAGGCCCTGTCGTCCAGGATGCGGAGGCGATCCTGCGCCCTGCCACCTTGCTCGATCTCCCGAACCTGGACAGGGTCTTCACGCTGCGCACCAATGAGAGCTTCGTCGAAGAGTTCGCACCTCGTCTCGTTGCCCGTATCCAGGCCGATGCGCCCGGCGTGCGGCTGCGCTTTGCACCGAAGTCCGACCGGGACGTCATGTCGCTGCGCGACGCGGCGATCGATCTGGACATAGGCGTCGCTGGCGAGACCGGCCCGGAGGTGCGCATCCAGGCGCTGCTTCGCGACCGCTTCATCGGCGCCGTGCGAACGGGCCATCCCTTGACCGAGGGCGCGGTGACGCCTGAGCGCTATGCCGCAGGCCGACACATCAGCGTTTCACGGCGTGGCCGCGAGAAAGGGCCGATCGACGAGGCTTTGAACCGGCTCGGGCTGCGGCGGACCGTCGTGTGCATGGTTTCCGGTTTCTCGGCAGCCCTTGCCATGGCCCGCACATCAGACCTGATCGCCAGCGTTCCGGAGCGGCATACCGAGGGCGCACGCGCCGGCATGCGCAGTTTTCCCCTGCCGGTTGCCACCGCGGAAGTCACTATCTCCATGCTCTGGCATCCGCGCCTCGATGCCGATCCGGCGCAACGCTGGTTGCGCGACTGTGTGCGGGAGGTGTGTGCGGCGTCGCGCTGACAACGATGAGAAGCCTGCGCCAACCGCCCAGGCTTCTCATCTGTCCAGTCTATTCGGTTTGGCGTTTCTGCAAATGCCTCAGTGCGCTTAGTGTGAGCGTCGCCATGACCGAACAGTAGGCGACCAGCGGCCACGCCGTGTCTCCGCCGAGCAGGACGACGAACAACGTGCCGAAGATGCCGACGACAAGGCTCTGGATGCAGAAGTAGAGTGCGACTGCGGTTCCCGCGACATCGCCAAACGCCTCGAGTGCACCGTTTGCGGTGACTGAGACAATGAAGACGATACCCACGGCAACGACCCACATCGGCAAGATAAATGTCGCGAAGGAGGGCTGTGCGAACAGTTGCCCCACTGCCAATAGCGCCGCGCCGAACAGCAGCATCGCCATGCCCCTGATGGCAC
>NZ_RZPF01000738.1:0-3165 GCF_004022735.1 Mesorhizobium sp. M7A.F.Ca.AU.001.01.1.1 | reverse complement strand
GGTGTAGGGCAGGCCGACGCGGATGGCAGCCTCGGCGGCGGCGCGGATCTCGTCGGGAGCAGACATCGTCTCGATCCAGGCGACTTCGGCGCCGCCTTCCTTGAGACCCTCGATCTGCTCGGCGAAGGCGTCGACCGCCTCGTCATAGGTCATGGCGCCAAGCGGCACCAGCAATTCGCCGGTCGGTCCGACCGAACCGGCGACGATGACCTTGCGGCCAGCTCTGTCGGCGACGGCGCGCGCGATCTCGGCGGCGCGCTGGTTCAGCGCATGCACGCGATCCTGCGCATGATGCAGCTTCAGCCGGTGGCGGGTGCCGCCGAACGAGTTGGTGAGGATGATGTCGGCCCCGGCATCGACGAAATTCTGATGCAGGCTGGTGATGGTGTCGGGCGCCGTCTCGTTGAGCAGCTCGGGCGCCTCGCCGGCTTCCAGCCCCATGGCGAAAAGGTTTGTGCCGGTGGCGCCATCGGCCAGCAGCACGCCCTTTTCGGCCAGCAGAGCATCGATCGGGTTGGTGGTCGTCATCGGATTGGCTTTCATGTTTCGAAGTCGAATAAGGATATAAAGAAGTCTTTATGTGTAGTCAATGGAATGGCGGCAACGCGGCCACCAATGCGGAGGCCGGTTTCCGTCCGAAGGATCATTGTTGCCGAAGATCAGACAGTGCCTGTTGGGAACGACATGCCGGCCAGTCTGTGCGCGAAGCCGGACGCCTCGTGCGCATTGATGTCGGCGGCCCGGATCAGATTGTCGAAGTGCTGGATCAGCGTCTGGATCGGCTGAGTGGCGTTGAGCACCAGATACATGTCGCCGACATAGATGGCGGCGCGATAGGGTCCGAAGATGGTGTAGGGGATCGAATAGCGCATCCGCCCGTCATAGAGAAACAGCCGGAAGGTCGGGTAGAGGTCGTCGAGCAGCGTCGCCATGTGCAGCAGCTGGGCGCGCCGGTCGGCTTCGGGGAAACGGTCCCAGACACCCAGCCCGCGGGCAAATATCTCCAGCGTGTGGCGCGGCATGCAGACTTCCATGTCGGTCTCAGGCCGCCTGTTGTAGTCGATGCGGTATTGCGTTTCGCCGGCCTGCGCCAGGCGGCTCTTGTTGGCGATGCCGGCTTCGTAGTCGACCAGCGCTTCGGTGCGCAGAAGATCGGGAATGCCGGCAGGCACGTAGCGGATCTTGGTGCCTGCCGCCTCGGCATGCCATTTGGCCAACAGCGTGCGGTCGAAACCATCCGGTGCCTCTTCGATCTCCAGGCTTTCGCGGATTTCGCCGGTGAGACCTTCGTCCTGGCTGAGGCCGAGGAGCCAATCGAGCGACACCTTGAACTCGGCGGCGATGTTAAGCAGTGTTTCGGCGCGGGGCAGGCGCGTCGAGGCGCCCGACAGCAGTTGCGACAGCGCCGAGCGGTCGATGCCGACCGCGGTTGCAAAGGCCGACTGGTTCAGGTCGGAGCGTGTCAAGAGCATTTTCAGTCGCTCGCGGAAGATCGTCGACAGGTCGCGCTTGTCCATGTCCGTGCTCCACCTGGATTGAGGAAAAATTTGCGCCGGAACCGCTCCGAGGGTGGCGTTAGGCGTAAATGAATCCCTAAGTCTGTTTACAATGTATAACATGTGCGGTCAAAAATGCGCAATCGCAACAGTTTGTGCACTTTGTCTCGTTGAGTGGAATCATTTCTCCTGACACAATGCTGTCAGGAATCAATTGGGATTCCGGCGACTGAGGGGCAGTGGTCGATAGCATGACGAGCAAGAGCATCAGGCGACACAGCGTACGGGCCATTGAGTGGCCAACCGTGGTACTCGCCTTCTTCTGCTACGCGACATGGCTCGCCACCGGTTTCCTGCTCTGGCCTTCCTATCCCGTCCTGGCGCTCGCCGTCCTCGCCTTCACCGCCGCATTGCAGTCGTCGATCATGCACGAAGTGCTGCACGGGCATCCGACGCGCAACGCGCGGGTCAACGAAGCCTTCGTGTTTCTGCCGATCGGTCTGGTCTGGCCGTTCCGCCGCTTCAAGACCATTCATCTGCGTCACCACGCCGACGAGCGGCTGACCGACCCGCTCGATGACCCGGAAAGCTATTATCAGGCGCTCTGGCAGCATGACGAGCTGCCGCCGACGATGAAATTCCTGCTCAAGATCAACAACACCATGGCAGGCCGCTTCGTGCTCGGCCCGTGGCTGTCCTGCGTCGGCTTCTTCATCGACGATGCCAAGCAGGTGATCGCCGGCGACAAGCCGATCCGCAAGGCCTGGCTGCTGCATGCGATCGGCCTGGCCGTCGTGCTGCCGATCGTTCAGTTCGGCTTCGGCATCCCGCTGTGGCTTTACATTCTGGTGCCGGTCTGGCTCGGCCAGTCGCTGATCTCGATCCGTACGTTCGCCGAGCATCAATGGTCGGAACATCCGGAAGGCCGTACGGTGATCGTCGAGCGCTCGCCGCTGTCGTTCCTGTTCCTCAACAACAATCTGCATTTCGTCCATCACAAGACCCCGACCGTGGCCTGGTACAAGCTGCCCAAGCTGTTTCGCGACCGCCGTGAGGAATGGCTGCGGATGAACAATGGCTATGCCTATCCGAATTATTTCGCGCTGGTCAAAGCCTATGCGTTCAAGGCGAAAGAGCCGATCGTGCACCCGGTGCTGCGGCGTGCGCCTGAGCCGGGCAGGGCCTTCAAGCCGCGCATCAGGGCGCGCAGCATCAGCGGGCTCGGCAGTGCGCCGGTTCCCGCCGAGCCGCCCAAGGAATAATTCCGGCCTACCCGGAATCCGTGTCGGCCAATTCTGATTGGACGCCGCGTTTTCGCGATCCTTTTTCCAGACATGATGATTTGATATCGGCATGAGTGAATTGGTTGCGGCGTTGCCGATGTATGATTGGCCCGAAATGCGCGATGAGGTCGACGCGCAATGGGTGCTGCTGCGCGATGCGTTTCGGCAAAAGGGGATCGACGCGCCGGAAGCCATCGTGCGGCGCAATGGCGACCTGCCGCCGGTGCCGGGCGGAATTCGCGATGCTGCCGGTGCATTGATCGCACCCGATCCCGCGACATTGCCGCCGGATGAACTCGATTTCCATAGATTGTGGCTGCATCCTTTGCTGCTGTTCGCGCAGACCTGCTGGGGGCCGATGGAACTTGGCCTGTCCAGGCATGTGC
>NZ_RZPF01000737.1:0-3171 GCF_004022735.1 Mesorhizobium sp. M7A.F.Ca.AU.001.01.1.1 | reverse complement strand
CGGCAGGTCCGAGAACGTGCGGATCAGCTTTATGCCGCGGCCTTGCGCCCCGAACAATGGTTTCAGCACCAGCGGTCCCCGCGGAAGCTCTTGCGCCGCGACCTCCTCGGCGACGGCAAGTCCTTCTACGGCAAAGGTGCGTGGCGTAGGCAGGCCGGCATTTTTCAGGAGGAATGTCGTCATCGACTTGTCGACGCAGCGCTCGATCGCCTGCGCGGAATTCCATACGGGAACCGACAGTCTGCTTAACGCGTGCAGCACCCCGAGGCGCCGGGTAACCGCTTCGAACGATCCGGCGGCGATCGAACGGACGAGCACGGCGTCGGGCAGCGTGCCGCCGAAGCCGGGGATCGCAAGTCCGCTCGGGCTGCTGGTATCGAATGCGATCGCCGCCAGCGGCACGGCTGTAACGGCGGCGCCCCCCCGACCAAGTCCTGCCGCCAGGCCGTTGGAGCCGGTGTCCACTTTGTCGCTGACGATCAGGATGCGAGGGATCATGTGGCCTCTCGGGTGCGGGAATGTCGGCGGCGCGAGCGATTCCAGGCCCTCATGGCAGCGTCCGCGGCAGGGCTGCACGGAAGGCAGTCGCCGGGCGGGCGAATGACAGACGAATCCCTTTGCACCGCCATGCCCTAGCCGAGACTCCGTTCGAGCATCTTCAGATCACGCCGACCGGCGCGAAAAGTATCGCCGGTTTCGATCGCTGTCACGATCACTTCAGCCGGGCTGAACAGCAACGGGTCGATGGCATAGAAATCGCCCTTGAACCGCGTGAATATCTCGGCGAAGGGTTGGCCGTAGTCCCGTGAGGCGCTGCTGGGAAGTTTTTCCGCGAGTTTGCCAGCCTCCTTCGCCGATCCTTTGACGAAGAGCTGGACGCTGCCGCCATAGATGATGGCATCGTTGGTTCGGCCCATAGCGGTCAGGAAATCCGGATGGGGGGCGGGGATCGGCGCCGTTCCGATGCCGTCGACAACGTTTTCCAGCGGGAATTTGAGATCGTTGATCTTGTGCAGGGCAACCTCGAGCGCGCGCGCCACGATCTGCACGCCGCCGGCAAGGCTTTGTGTCGGCGCATAGAGGAAGGTGAGCTTTTCCGTCGCCAGTCCAGTTGCCTTGCTCACTTTCTCAACGGTCGCGCGGGGAGGCGGTTCGGCCGTCTCAAGGATAAGCACCGCGGAAGATGCGATGTCGTGATAGGAAAGTGTTTCGAACAGCGGTTCGACCCGGGCGAGGGCCCGCGCAGGCCCAGATCCCATCGCAAAATAGTCCTGGCCAGACAGGTTCCAGCCCGCATACTGGCTGCCCAGGCAGGCCAGCACCGGCTGCGAAGATCGCGCTTCGACGGTGAACGGCCATTGCTGTGACGCGCGATCCATGAACACCGAAACGCTGCCGAGACCGCCCATCGCAGCCTCAGCCATGCGCATCCCGGCCTCGACGCTGCCGACGGTCTTGGCGCCGGCATCGATCAGGCGCTCGCCCAATGGTCCCCTGGAAACGACGATACGCAGGCGTTCGGCGTCGCCGATCATGCCGTCAACGATGCGCTGTGCATTGTCGTTCAGGAATGCCGAACCGTCTTTCATGTCCGGTCTCCTTCCCATTGGAGTTGCAATTGGCTGGCTTGTCCCTTGATGAGCCGCTTGGTCGATTGGGCGCTCGGACCGCGCGCGAAGACCGTGCAGACAGGGTCGCCGGCAATCAGACGGGTGCCAGCCGACTGTTGGTCCGCTGTCCATTCAGGCCAGGCAATCGACGGAAAGTGAGTGATTGGCGTCGCGGCGTAGGTCACCATCGACGCCATCGAATCGACGAAGCGCGGCAAGCGGAAGACCTGACCCGTCGCGGCGCGCAGATGCGCTTCGATCAATGGCGCGTCAACATCGTCGAAAATGTCGAGGGTGGCGCCCGGCCTCGGATTGATCTCGATGAACGTGTAGCCATCTGGTCCACGGATCAGATCGGCGCTGCACAATCCAAGCAGGCCGGCGCGCCGCGTCAGACTTGAGAGCCAGCCGCCGATGACCGCCGCCTGTCTGCGATCGAAGCGTCTCAACCGTACGGCGCCGCCGTAGCGATAGGGCGCTGTGGGGGCGGGAGACGTCCATTGGTGGCTGAAACCCACGAGGTGCGCGGTTTGACCATTGCCGACGAACAGGGCCGAGATGCTGCGACCGGCAACGAAGCGCTGGAAGTAGCGGCCGGCGGTCGGGCTTTCTCCGGCTGCTCGTCTGACGTGTCCGCCGCCGGCGCCGCCCGCGGTCTTGACCACCCAGTTCTCCGGGTCAGGCGGCTGGTCCCATCGCAGTTGCGGATGCGGGATGCCGAGTTCGGCACAATCATCGGCCAGCAACTGCGGATCCTTGATCCTGCGGATCGCGGCGCCGCCATTGCCGGCGAGCCGAAAGTGTCGCGCGATTTTGTCCACGGTCTCAGGCATCCGCTCAAACCCTGAGCCCAGGACAATGGCGGCCGGCAGGTCGTCGCCAGCCAATCGCCGAAGCGTGTCGATGATGCGCTCGCCGTCGATGCCTCCTTGCAGGTCGCCTGGCAGCATTGTCGCGCGTTCTGCGAGCGCGACGGTGTCCGTATCGCAAAAGAAATCGGCGACCAGCGGACGATAGCCGGCGCGACGCGCGGCGGCGGCCAGCCCCCGGCCTGAAATTGCCGCGATCAAAAGAGATCCGGCGTTACTTGGCAATCTCGCGTGCAAGGGAAAACGCTTCCTGAAAACCGAGCGTGATCGTCTTTTCGGATTCGATCATTCTTTTGAAGAGACCGAATTCGACCTTATATTTGACATTGCCGATGGCAAGCGGACCAATGCCGACAGCTTTTGCCGCATCGAGTGGATCACCATTGGCATTGACGGCCAATCCTTCGATGCCGGCCGGGGGAACGGCATTGACGTCGGCCGCAATAAGCAGGTCATTGCCTTTCAATTGGGCTTTGGAGACCACCTGGACGCCAGCTTTGGCGCAAGCCAGGATAATTTCGTTGGCTTCGACCAGCTTTGTCTTGCGGGCGTCGCTCGATCCGTCAGCCGCATCGACGGTGAGGTGGAACCTGCTTTCGATCTCGGCCGCGATCTGCTTGACCCGTTCGATGCCGTCATGGCCGACAAGTGTGACCCGGGCACCTTCCCCTGCCGCGATGACGGCGGTGCAG
>NZ_RZPF01000736.1:0-3173 GCF_004022735.1 Mesorhizobium sp. M7A.F.Ca.AU.001.01.1.1 | reverse complement strand
CCCCAGCGGGTCGGCCAGCGCGATCTTCACATCCTTGCTTTTCGCCTTCAGCCCAAAGGCGACGCCGGCCAGCGTGCCGCCGGAACCGACCGCCGAGACAAAGCCATCGACCTTGCCGCCGGTCTGGCTCCAGATTTCCTCTGCTGTGGTGCGGATATGGCCGTCACGGTTGGCAACATTGTCGAACTGGTTGGCCCAGATGGCGCCGTTCGGCTCGGTCCGCGCCAGTTGCTCGGCCAGCCGCCCCGACAGTTTCACATAATTGTTGGGGTTCTTGTAGGGCACGGCAGGCACTTCGATCAGTTCGGCACCGAGCAGCTTGATCGTGTCCTTCTTCTCCTGGCTCTGTGTGTCGGGAATGACGATGACGGTGCGATAGCCGAGCGCCTTGGCGACCAGCGTCAGCCCGATGCCGGTGTTGCCCGCCGTTCCCTCGACGACGACACCGCCGGGTCTCAGCAGCCCACGCTGCTCGGCATCGCGGATGATGAACAGGCCGGCGCGATCCTTGACCGACTGGCCCGGATTCATGAATTCGGCCTTGCCCAGGATCTCGCAACCGGTTTGTTCCGAAGCTTTGTTGAGGCGGATCAAAGGCGTTTTGCCGATCGCGTCGATCACAGAACGGGGCATTCAGGATTCCTTGTGTAGGTGCGCCGAAACCCTAGAAACCCGAAGCTGCAGTTTCAAGGCAAGAATTTGTCTGGTCCAGTCGCATTTGCGGTACTGTAATTGCGTCAGCGCTTCCCGAAACCGACCTCTTGCGCCACAGCTCATTTTCCGGCTGACGTTGAAAAGCAGCTTTTCATTCGATTTCTTCATCGCTAGAGCAAAGCACCAACAAGTCGACAGGGCGCAGCATGACACTCTACCGGGCCAACCCGAAGCACGGCGTCGCCTGGATCACGGGCGGATCGAGCGGCATCGGCCGTGCCTTGGCCAGGGATCTTGCTTCCCAGGGCTATGCCGTCGCGGTGACGGCGCTCGACGACGATCCGATCGACACGCTTGTCGTCGAGACCGCGCAGATGCCGGGCAGCGTCACGGCCTTTCCCTGCGACGTCACCGACGAGCCGCGCATGGCAAGAACCGTCGCCGCGATCGAGAAGGAGCTCGGTCCCATCGTGCTCGCCATCTTCAATGCTGGGAATTACATTTCGACGCCGGGGGAGAATCTTGTCGTCAACGACTTTCGCCGGTCCTTCGAGGTCAATTATTTCGGCATCATCAACGGCCTCGTGCCTGCGGTCGAACGCATGCGTGTGCGGGCGCGCGGCCATGTCGTGCTGGTCGGCTCCGTGACATCCTATTTCGGCTGGCCGACAACGGCCGCCTATGGCGGCACCAAGGCGGCCATCAACATCCTGGCCGAGTCGCTGAAGTATGATTTCGACAAGATGAACGTGCGTATCCAGGTGTTCAACCCAGGCTTCATCGACACCCCGCTGACCGAGAAGAACATGCTGCCGATGCCGGGACTGATGCCGGTCAGCCGCGCATCGCGCCGCATGGCGCGAGGCATCAAGTCGGGCGGTTTCGAAGTCCATTTCCCGCGCCGGACAAGCTGGCCGCTGAAACTGCTCGCCCTGCTGCCGAGGCCGCTGTGCAGAGGGTTTATCAGCCTGATGACCAGTTGGAAGGCGCGGCCTCTGCATTACGACCGCAAGCCGCCGATCGAATAGGACGCCTGCGAAATTGGCAGGCTCCCCGTTTTCGGGCCGCCGTCGCCATGGTTGAGACAAGTGCCGCGTGGAGTCTGCGATGGGGCGACGGATCGTGCTTGCTGTGCTGGGCCTTATTGCCGTTCTCGCACTGGCCTTCGTGTTCGGCCCGCGCGTTCGCGTCGACACCACGATCCGTTTCGATCCCTCGCTCATCGGCGACGATCCGCAGGCCTATGTGGCAAAGGCGGAAGCCGCCATCCCCGGAATCCGAGACGGGCTGGAGAAGGAGATCGTCTGGGCCGATCCGTTGGTGCATGCCAGGACCCCGCTATCGATCGTCTACATCCACGGCTTTTCCGCATCGAAGGGCGAGGTCCGCCCGCTGCCTGACGAAGTGGCGGAACAGCTTGACGCCAATCTCTTCTACACACGGCTTACCGGTCATGGGCAGGATGGCGCGGCGATGACGCAAGGCAGCATCAATGCCTGGATCAACGACTATGAGGAGGCGCTCGCCATCGGCCGGGCGATCGGCGACAAGGTGATCGTCATCTCGACTTCGACCGGCGGCTCGCTGGCGGTCTGGGCGGCAACGCAGCCCGGTGCGTCGGACGGGGTGGCGGCGATTGCGTTCATCTCCCCGAACTTCGGCGTCAAGACTTCGGGCGCCGAGATCCTGACCATGCCGTGGGGCAAACAAATCGCCAGGCTGGTCGCCGGCAAGGAACATAGCTTCGTGCCGCGCAACGCGCTGAATGAAAAATTCTGGACCACCCGCTATCCGATCGAAGCAACCTTGCCGATGCAGGCGCTGACCGAGCTTGCCTATGGCGCGCCGGTGGAGAAGGCGACCGTCCCTGCTTTGTTCATCTTTTCTGATTCGGACAAAGTGGTGCGGGCCGACCGCAGCCGCGAGATTGCCGGGCGCTGGGGCGCGCCGCATGAACTGGTTCCGGTCGACGACACTGGCGACCCGGACAATCACGTCATTGCCGGCGACGCGCTGTCGCCATCGACCACGGCGTTTCTGGCGCAAAGGATCGCCGTCTGGATCGAAGCGGTGGTGAAGTAGGCGACGAAAAAGGGCGACCGAAGCATCGCTTCGGCCGCCCTTTTCTTGTTTCGTCTCGGCAATCAGCCAGCCGAAGCTTGACTGACTGCAGCGCGGTCTGGCTTACGCGGCCCGCGCAGCCGGACGCTTACCGCCGAAGCGGCGCTTGTTGTTGCCCTTGAAGGCCGGCTTGGCGCCGTCCGGCTTGCGCTCGCCGGCGAAGGCCGGCTTGTCGCCGAAGCGCTTCTTGCCAAAGCCGTTGCCCTTGTTCTCGCCACCGGGCCGCCTGCCGTCGCGACGGCCATTGCGGTCGTTGCGGTCATTGGCCGGCTCGAAACGCTCGTTCTTTTCAGCCGGATTGCGCAGCGGATCGGGGCTGCCGAGATGGTCGGCAACGATCGGCAGCTTGGTGCGGATGATGCGCTCGACCTGGCGCAGCTTGCTGTTCTCGGAAGGAT
>NZ_RZPF01000735.1:0-3176 GCF_004022735.1 Mesorhizobium sp. M7A.F.Ca.AU.001.01.1.1 | reverse complement strand
AGACAGATCCAGTTGCGCATGACCATCCGCCGCAACACCGACCAGACGCTGCCGGCCAGCCATATCATCGAGATGATCTTCCTGACGCCCGACGGCTTCGAGGGCGGCGGTGTCGACAACATCCTGCGCGTTGCCATGAAGGCTTCGGAGCAGGATGCCGGCAGCCCGCTGATCGGCATTCCGGCCAAGATTGCCGACGGCTTCTTCCTCGTCGCGCTCAACGACACCAAGGCCGACGAAGACGCCAACATGACCTTGTTGCGCGGCCAGGACTGGATCGACGTGCCGGTGGTCTACAAGACCGGACGGCGGGCGTTGCTGACCATGGAAAAGGGCATTCCCGGAGAGAAGGTGTTCGACGAGGCAATCAAGGCCTGGCAGGCCAAGACGGCAGGCTGAGACGCTGTAGCCGCCGTTCAGAAGCCCTGGAACAGCATGTCGAGCGCAGCGACGATGTCGTCGTGGTGCTTGATCAGGTTCAGCCGACTTTCGCCCAATTCGCTGGCAGAAACGGTGGCAACCAGGTGTGTTGCCATAACGAGCTTTCGACCGTTGATCTCAAAAATCGGATGAAGCTTTCGCATCGGCGGTGGCACCATTGCGACCGGCAGAAGCGGCACGACCACCCGCGTCTTGAAATTGTCGAGCAGCTCTGACTGAACGTCGAGCACATAGCTGCCTTCGATGCGACCGGCGAAGACATCATAGCGGGGCATCAGAACTGCCGGTACTCTTCCAGCGGGATGCCATGTTTCTCGATATAGTCGTTCCACGCGTCCATCGTGGCGCGGTTCTCAAGCTTCCACAGTCGCGTTTTTTCGGCAGCCACCGCCTCCGCGATGCCGGCCTCCGCAGCGCGCGAGACATTCACGTCAAGTCCCTTGGCTTCCCTCATGAGGTTCGAATCGATCGACAGATTTGCTGGCTGACGGGTCGCACTCAAGGCAATTTTGCGCATAATAGCCTCCGCAACATGCGCATAATATATGCGCATTTCTGTATGGAGGCAATCAGGCGGTTCTAGCTGCAGGTAGGGGCGCTCGGCCCCTTCGCTATGGCTCCGGGCGTTCGTCGCTTCAATCGACAAATCGTCGTCGATTGATCGGCCTACGGCCGAAACACTCCTCACCCCTCCATCTCCTCGCGCAACATCTCCAGTTCCAGCCATTCTTCCTCGAGCGCGGCCAGCGTCGCGCGCTCCTTGTCGAGGGCGGCGATGGTTTTCTGGAACGAGGCCGGATCGCGCTCGTAATAGGCCGGATCGGCGATGTTGTTCTCCAGCCTCGAGATCGAGGCCATCACAGCTTCGATTTTCTTCGGCAGGGATTCCAGTGCGAATTTCTGCTTGAACGACAGTTTCTTCGCCGGCCCTTTTGGCGCGGCGGCTTCGCTCTTGCCTGACGCGGGCGCCTCGCCATTTTCGGCTCTCGCCCGCGCCTTGCGGTCGTCCAGCTTCGTGCCGCCGCGCTGCGCCAGCATGTCGGAGTAGCCGCCGGCATATTCGATCCAGCGGCCCTCACCATCCGGCGCGATCAGGCTGGTCACGGTGCGGTCGAGGAAATCGCGGTCGTGGCTGACCAGGATGACGGTGCCGGCGAAACCGGCGACCAGTTCCTGCAGCAGTTCCAGCGTCTCCATGTCGAGATCGTTGGTCGGCTCATCGAGCACCAGAAGGTTTGCGGGCCGCGCCAGCACGCGCGCCAGCAAGAGCCGCGCCCGCTCGCCGCCGGACAACTCGCGCACCGGCGTGCGCGCCTGCTCGGGCTTGAACAGGAAATCCTTCATGTAGGAGACCACGTGGCGCTGCTCGCCATTGATGACGAGGTTTTCGCCGCGCCCATCGGTGAGATATTGTGCCAGCGTCTCCTGCGGGTCGACCGCCTCGCGCTTCTGGTCGAGCGTGGCGATCTCCAGATTGGTGCCGAGCCGCACCGAGCCGGCGTCCGGCTTCATCTCGCCGGTCAGCATTTTCAAGAGCGTGGTCTTGCCGGCGCCGTTCGGCCCGACCAGGCCAACGCGATCGCCACGCTGGATGCGGGTCGAAAACGCCTTGACCACGGTGAGATCGCCAAAGCTCTTTTCGATGTTTTTCGCCTCGATCACCAGCTTGCCGGACTCGGTGGCGTCGCTCGCCACCATGATCGCCGACCCTTCGGCCCCGCGATGACCGCGAAAACGCTGACGCATGGTCTGCAACTCGCCGAGCCGGCGCATGTTGCGCTTGCGCCGCGCCGTCACGCCGTAGCGCAGCCAATGCTCTTCGCGAACGATCTGGCGACCGAGCTTGTGCTGCTCGCGTTCTTCTTCCTCCAGAACCAGGTCGCGCCATTCCTCGAAATGGCCGAAGCCCTTGTCCAGCCTGCGGGTCTGGCCGCGATCGAGCCAGACCGTGGCGCGCGACACGCGTTCGAGGAAGCGGCGGTCGTGCGAGATGACGATCAGCGCCGAGGAGGTGCGGATGAGTTCTTCTTCCAGCCATTCGATGACCGAGAGGTCGAGATGGTTGGTCGGCTCATCGAGCAGCAGGATATCGGGCTCCGGCGCCATGACGCGGGCAAGGGCGGCGCGCCTCGCCTCGCCGCCCGACAGGTCGTTCGGACGTTCCTCACCCGACAGGCCGAGATGCTCCATCAGATAGCTGGCGCGGTAGGGATCGTCGGCGGGGCCAAGCCCGGCCTCGACATAGGCGCGGACAGTGGCAAAACCTTCCATGTCGGGCATCTGCGGCAAATAGCGGACGGTCGCCGAAGGCTGGCGGAACACTTCGCCGTCCTGCGGCTCGATCAGGCCGGCGGCGATCTTCAGCAGGGTCGACTTGCCGGACCCGTTGCGGCCGACCAGTGCGATCTTGTCGCCGGCCGAAGCCGTCAAGGCGGCGCCATCGAGCAGCGGCGTGCCGCCGAAGGTCAGTTTTATCCCATCAAGGTTGAGAAGGGGCGGGGCCATGTCAGCTTTCAGGTAAGGGATAGGGATGAGCGAGCAGCATCGCGCGGCCATGGCCGAGCGCGATTTCGAGGCGGCCCCCGGTCTTGTCGGACTTGACCTCGTTGGAAATGGTCAGCGACGAACCGAACGCCACCTTGACGTGAGCGAGCGGCCATTTGGGGCCGGTGACGGTCAGGCCGTCGAGCTCGGAAAAGCCGAGCACCGAAAACAGCGTGCCGTCGGCATAGTCG
>NZ_RZPF01000734.1:0-3185 GCF_004022735.1 Mesorhizobium sp. M7A.F.Ca.AU.001.01.1.1 | reverse complement strand
CTGCGCGGTTGGTGATCTTGCCCTTGTGGACATTGAGGCCGTTGCGCAGGTGATGATCGTCGACCAGCGCCTTCAGGCCCTTGTCGGCGAGCTGCAGGCCGTAGTGAAGCGTCGCGTTGTTGAGCGCGTGGGCCGACGTGACGGGCACGGCACCCGGCATGTTGGCGACGCAATAGTGGATGACGCCGTCGACCTCATAGGTCGGGTCGGCATGGGTGGTGGCGTGCGAGGTCTCGAAGCAGCCGCCCTGGTCGATGGCGACATCGACCAGCACCGAGCCTTTCTTCATGCCCGACAGCATTTCGCGCGAAACCAGTTTTGGCGCCGCGGCACCCGGGATCAGCACCGCGCCGACGACGATGTCGGCTGAAAAACACTCTTCTTCCAGCGCCTCGACAGTCGAGTAACGGGTGTGGACGCGGCCGGCGAAGAGATCGTCGAGCTGGCGCAATCTCGGGATCGAGCGGTCGATGATGGTGACGTCGGCGCCAAGGCCGGCCGCCATCCTGGCCGCGTGCAGGCCGACGACGCCACCGCCGAGCACGGTGACCTTGCCGGGCAGCACGCCGGGCACGCCGCCCAGCAGCACGCCGCGGCCGCCATTGGCCTTCTGCAGCGCCGTGGCGCCGGCCTGGATCGACAGGCGTCCGGCAACTTCCGACATCGGCGCCAGCAGCGGCAGGCCGCCACGGTCGTCGGTCACGGTCTCGTAGGCGATTGCCGTCACGCCGGACGCAAGCAGGCCCTTGGTCTGCTCCGGATCCGGAGCAAGGTGGAGGTAGGTATACAGGATCTGGCCTTCGCGAAGCTGCGCCCATTCGCTGGGCTGCGGCTCCTTGACCTTGACGATCATGTCCGACTTGGCGAACACCTCGGCGGCCGTCTTGGCAATCGTGGCGCCGGCGGCGCGATAGGCGTTGTCATCGGCGCCGATGCCGGCACCGGCCCCGGTCTCGACCAGCACTTCGTGGCCATGGGCGACATATTCGCGGACCGAGCCGGGGGTGAGGCCGACGCGGTATTCGTGGTTCTTGATTTCCTTGGGGCAGCCGACGCGCATTTTCTTCTCCTGATCCGGCCCTTTTGGGCTCGTTCCCTGTATGGCTGGAGTGAACCACGAATCGTTGCGCAGGTGTTTGCGAATGCGCTTGCGCCCACCGGCCGGTTTCGATAATTGTTGCGCGAAACAGCAAGATATTCGCAGGATTCACGAATAATGCCGCTCGACAGGATCGATATCGCCATTCTCGAGGCTTTGCAGAAGGATGGCAGGATACCCAATGCGGCGCTGGCCGAGAAGGTCGGCCTGTCGCAGTCGGCCTGTTCGCGCCGGCTCGACAATCTGGAGAAATCCGGAACCATTCGCGGCTACCACGCCCGGCTTTCCAATGCGGCACTTGGCCACCAGATGACGGCGATCGTGCACATATCGCTGTCGGGGCAGTTCGAGAAGACGCTGTCGGATTTCGAGGCGGCGATCAAGCGCTGCCCGAACGTGCTGTCCTGTCACCTGATGTCGGGCGAATACGACTACATCCTGCGGATCGCGGCGAAGGATCTCGTCGACTATGAGCGCATCCACAAGGAATGGCTGTCGGCGATGCCGCATGTGACCAAGATCAATTCGTCCTTTGCGCTACGCGAAATCGTCGACAGGACCGCCATGGGCATGAAGCCGGAAATGGCCTAGGCCTCCGTTACCACCCGATCCATCGGAATGTCGTGCGGCTGCGGGTAGATGGTCGCGATGCGCTGCAGCTCGTAGCCGACGCCGATGACCAGTGGCTTGAACGGCATCGCTGCCAGCGTACGGTCGAAGAAACCGCCGCCATAACCCAGGCGGTAGTTCAGGGGATCGATGCCGACGATCGGCGAGATGACGATGTCCGGCAGCACCGGATCGCCCTCGGCCGGGATCGGGATATTCCAGACACCTTTCTCCAGCCGGTCGCCTGCTTTGTAGGCGCGGAAGATCAGCGGCTGCCCCTTCTCGATGACGATGGGCAGGGCGGTGCGGCCGCCGCGTTCGTTTATGGACGTCATCCAAGGCCGCAAATCCGGCTCGCCGCGAAACGGCCAGTAGAGACTGACCATGCGGCCGGCGATCTCGCCGATTACCGCGTCGAGGCCATCGGCGATGTGTTGCGACATTACCGTTCGCGCGTCGGCCGAAACAGCAAGACGCGCGGCGATCAGGCGTTCGCGCTCAGCCTTGCGCCAGCGTCTCACATCGGTCCAGTCGCTCGAAGGCGCACGGAATTCCGTATCGAGTTCGTGCATGAAACAGGGCGGCGAAGAATACTGCGCCGGAGCATCGTCGTCACGATCGTTGGCCATGCCTCACCTCATCGCGTGTTCGATGACGCTATACCTCGCGATACGATACAACATGTGCATTCACGACATGCAACGACGAGTCTCGGGCACTGGCCATCTGTTGTTGCATTGCACAAAAATACCTACATGCAGGACAGGCAATCTTGCTAACAAGGTGAACGAAATGAACGAAGCCAGGCATCATGTCGTCGTTGTCGGCGCGGGGTTCGGCGGCCTCGAGTTCACCCGTGCGCTTGCCGGCGCTCCCGTGCGCATCACCATGATAGACAAGCGCAACCATCACCTCTTCCAGCCGCTGCTCTACCAGGTGGCGACGACGGCGCTGGCCACCTCCGAGGTTGCCTGGCCGATCCGCCACCTCCTGCGCAAGCGCAAGGATGTGACGACGCTGCTCGCCAATGTCACCGGTGTCGACCGCGCCGGCAAGCGCGTGCTGCTCGATGACGGCAGCGCGGTCGCCTACGACACGCTGCTGCTCGCCACCGGTGCCCGCCACGCCTATTTCGGCCATGACGAATGGGAGCCGTTCGCGCCTGGCCTGAAGACGCTGGAGGACGCCACCACCATTCGGCGGCGAATTCTCCTGGCCTTCGAACAGGCCGAGCGGGAGGCTGATCCCGCCAAGCGCCAGGCGCTGCTGACCATTGCGATCGTCGGTGGCGGGCCGACCGGCGTCGAGCTTGCCGGCACCATCGTCGAGCTGGCGCATGACACGCTGCGCGGCGAGTTCCGCAACATCGACACGCGGCAGACGCGCGTGGTGCTGATCGAGGCCGGCGACCGCATTCTGGCCAATTTCGCACCGAAACTTTCCGACTACGCCAACAAAGCGCTCGAGCGGCTCGGCG
>NZ_RZPF01000733.1:0-3199 GCF_004022735.1 Mesorhizobium sp. M7A.F.Ca.AU.001.01.1.1 | reverse complement strand
GCATAGGGGATGCGGCCGAGCATGCCGCCGGCATTGTTGACCAGCCCGTCGAGGCGGCCGAAATATTGCGCACTGTCCTCGACGACGCGCTCGACATCGGCGGCAACGGAGAAATCGCCCTGGACGAGAAACACCTCGCCGCCCTTGTCGGCAATCGTCAGGCCGAGCTTCTCGGCGGCGTCGCGGCTCGAGTTATAATGCAGCGCCACCTTGCATTTCTGCGCTGCATAGGCCAGCGCGAGCGCCGCCCCGATGCCGGTCGATGCACCGGTAACCAGCACTGCCTTGCCGGCAAGATCGGGTATGCTGAGTGTGGTGGCTGGCACGGTTCTTCCTCCGGGATGTCTGCCTGCCCTTCGTAGGCCCTTGCCACCCCGGTGTTCAAGCCTTGGAGCAATTCAAGGAAAAGTGTGAGCGCTTTCCCCGGGGGATTTGCGTCAAACAAACCGCTCTACGGACGCAGATAGGCGTAACCCTGGCCTTGCAGTTCGGCGAGTTTGACGACGCCGCCCTTGTCGGCGGCATGAAATCCGGCGAGCAGGTCGGGGAGTGTGATGTCCATGCCGTGCATGGTGTTGGCGCAGGCGTGGGGTTCCAATCCCTGCTGCACCAGGCCGGCGAAGCGCCCGGAAATCGCGGCCGATATGCCTTTCGACTTGAAGGCCGCGAGCGCGGGACCATGCACGACCAGCACGATGTCGACCTTGCCGCCGGTGCCTTCATAATGGTTCTTGATGTTGCCGAGCACGAAATTGACCTTGTCGGTGTCGCTCAAGTGGTAGGCGACTTTTTGCCTTGTGGGCTCGGTGGCGGCTGCCTGTGCTGCCCGCAGACCGAGAAGCGTTCCGGTTCCGGCAAGAACCGTGCGGAACATGTCGCGCCGGCGCATGGCATCCTCCTCCGCTTGGCGGCTGACCGCGAATTGCGTGACTCCAGCCGCAATACTAGCATAAATTGCCGTTGCGTCCTTTCGATGCGGAGGAGAGGTCACATGGCGTTGAAGGAATGGGCGTTTGGGTTGGGGGAATGGAAGACGGTTGCCGGCGCCGGGTTTTGCGCCGTGCTGCTCGGCGCGCTTGCCGGATCGGCCTCCGCCGACGATGCGCTGAAGCTTACCGAACTCAGTCCGAACGGCGCTGATGCCTGTTTCGGCCGCGTCTATGATGGGGCGCATCTCAAGGCGCACCCGAAGCAGAAGGTGGCGCGGATCTTCTTCTACTACGGCCATGATCCGGTCAGCCGGCCGAACGAGGAACCGACCGGGAATTCCGACACGTCCTACAATGCCTTCATCGCCACCACCGTGCGCGGCGCCAAGTCGCCTGAATGGGCCGGCGGCTGGTGCAATCATGCTTCCGAGGACGGCAAGACGGGCCCGGTCCATTGCGGCATGGAATGCGACCGGACGCTTGCGTCGCTGAAGGTCGATGACAAGGGTCGGCTGTTCCTCTCGGATCTGCAGCCCGACATCTATCTCGATGCCGGATCAGAAGAGGAGCTTGGCGCAGCGGAATATGACAGGCGGGCGCTCGGCTCGGAGGATGACAATTTCCGCCTCGACCCGATGCCGGCAGCGACCTGCCAGGCGGAGTTCGCGCGCATCGACCCAGTCGCCGCTGCGCTCGGAGCTCCGCTACGCGAGCGGCTGAAGCCGGACCAGGCGTTCTGCTATGGGCGCGACTACGATGCAGCGCATCTCGGCTCGCACCCCGATCAACTCACCCAGTCGATCCGGGTTTTCCGCGGCAAGGTAGAACTGGCGTCCTTCGCCTCGGGCGGTGACACCGCCAATTGGCCAGACGGCGCCGACATTGCCGTTACCGTCACCACACGGCAGAAATCGGCCAAGGTGACGCAGACCTATTCCTGCCAGGGCGAAGCCGACCAGTGGCGCTGCGCG
This sequence comes from Mesorhizobium sp. M7A.F.Ca.AU.001.01.1.1, assembly GCF_004022735.1. Classification (NCBI taxonomy): domain Bacteria; kingdom Pseudomonadati; phylum Pseudomonadota; class Alphaproteobacteria; order Hyphomicrobiales; family Phyllobacteriaceae; genus Mesorhizobium; species Mesorhizobium sp. M7A.F.Ca.AU.001.01.1.1. The sequence goes on along the minus strand of NZ_RZPF01000733.1, from coordinate 1,299 downwards.
GCCAGCACGAAGATGAGCAATTTCTCCTGCGACATCGCGCAGAAGGAGATTTTCCTCAAGCGTGGCGCCAACGGCACGATGATGCTGGCCAACCCAAACAGCGCGCTTGCAATCGTCGACCTGTGTTCGAAGGCGGACGCCGGAAAGACGAAATCCGACGACAAGGTCTATCGGCTGCAGCCGATGCCGCAATCGGCCTGCTCGCCTTGAGCTTCAATGGAGGGCGCGAATGGATAAGGCAAAAGTCTTTTGGTCTGGCGGATCGCAAGCAGTACGCATGCCGAAGAAATACCGTTTCGATACCGGCGAGATTTCAATCCTTCGCGAGGGCCGAGCGGTCGTTCTCGAACCGCTTGCGCAGGATTGGGTCTGGCTCGACAGTTTGACCGGGCCACTTGACGACGATTTTGTTGAGGCAGCTTTGGAAGGCCGATAGAGACTGGCGGCGCAGACCATAGGATCCATGCGTGACATCTGAGCGCTGCTGCGGTGCAGAATTCTGTTCCGCTGCACTCTACGGACAAGGTCGCGGCATGGATCTTCGGGTCTCCGCGACGGAGCTTCGCTCCTGCTTCGCCCGTGGATGACGAAGTCGAGAAGCTTCGGTTAATTTTCCCAAGTCGCTACAGGAAATCGCCTCAGGCAAACGGCACGGCGGTTGTGCCCTTCGGCAGCTTGGCCTCGTCGTCGGGCTCGACGTGGATGGTGACGCGCACCGAGGGGATTTCGGCCTTCAGCGCGTCCTCGATGCGGTCGCAGATGACATGGCTGGCGCCGACCGACATGTCTGCGTCGACGACCAGATGAAACTCGATGAAGGTGGCGCGGCCGGCGATGCGCGTCTTGAGGTCGTGCACTTCAAGCGCGCCCTTGCAGTTGGCCGAGATGACGTCGCGGATGCGCATGTGCTCCTGGGTGTCGACGGCGCGGTCCATCAGCCCGTTCATCGACGAGCCGATGACATGCCAGCCCTGCCACAGAATGTTCAGCGCCACGAGGACGGCAAGTGCGGGGTCGAGGATCTGCCAGCCGGTCAGGATCGCCCCGACCAGGCCGCCGAAGACCCCGATCGAGGTCACCACGTCGGTCATGATGTGGTTGCCGTCGGCGACCAGTGCCGGTGATTTCTCCGCCCTGCCGGCGCGGATCAGCGTCCAGGCCCAGAAGGCGTTGATAATCGTGGCAACGCCGTTGACCGCAAGACCTTCCCAAGGCTGTTCCAAGGGTGACGGAGTCTGCCAGTAGCGCCAGACCTCGTTGAGGATCAATAGCGCGGCAAGCACGATCAACACGCCTTCC
>NZ_RZPF01000732.1:0-3200 GCF_004022735.1 Mesorhizobium sp. M7A.F.Ca.AU.001.01.1.1 | reverse complement strand
TGGCGTCACGCTTTGCCAGCAGCTCCCGGTTCTTCGGCGCCAGATCATGGACGACGGCCGAAAAACCGTTCCAGAAGGCGTCCGCTTCGATCCCCGTGCCCGGCAGCGCTTCCCTGGCCACGAACTCATGCAGCTCGCGGGCAATCCGCAATCCGGCGATCTCGATGCGGTCGGTCATCAGGCTACTCCAGATGAAAGGCTTTGCGGGCCTTTGGCATGTCAGGTTTGCCGGGTCAATTCAGCTTAGGGTGAAGGTGGCGTATTTCGCCGCGTCGCTCAAACCGCAATGCGCGGCCTTCCCGAGGCCACGGCCACGACATGCGCCTCGATGAACATGCGCTGGGCCTCGACGGTCGAGACCCGGAATTCGGTGGCGACGTCGATCTCGGCGCTGTCGGTGCCGGCATCCCTGGCGCGCTCCGCGACGATGGCGCGGACATCGGCCTCGGCCGCCGCGATCGCCGCTGCCTCGTCGAGGAAATCGCGTACGGTCTCGCCCGAGGCGAGACGAAACAGCCCTTCTATGGGCTGGCTGACCCGCGCCTCGGCCGAAACCCTGACCTGGCCGACGACGGCGCCGAGCGCGTTGGCGACATCGGTATCCCTGGGCACCACGCAGTCATTGCCGATCAGCTCGGCCAAGCCGGCATAGTGCAGCGGCGCCGAGGCGCCGAGGCCGATGACCGGGCGGTCGAGCGCGACGCTCAGGCGGGCGATGCCGGGATGCGCGTCGACCGCGCGCTGCACCAGGGCGTGCGCCACTGTCGCGGCGCCATCGAGCCCATCCTCGGCAAAGGCGGTCTCGAGGATATATTCGGCCGACCAGCGCGTCAGCGTCACCAGCACCCGTTCCGAGATCGCTTCCGGCGAAGCGGCGATGTTCTGGCCACGGCCGTCACGCTTGCGGGCGAACAGTTCGGCGCCGAGGCGCGCGGCGATGGGATCCCAGTTCGCCTGCTTGCCCAGCACGTGGGCGGCGTCCGACGGGGTGAAGCCGGCGACATGCACCAGCCCGCGCGACACCAGCCGGTTCAGCGTCGCGTTCTGCGCGTTCGAGGTCAAAAGCCTGTCGACGGCGAGCGGCACGGCACCAATCAGCTCGTAGAGCCTGGCTTCGGCGCCGGTCAGGCCGGCGGCGAGCCGGTCCGGCACGCCGGTGCGCACCGCGAAGCGGCCGTCCATACGGCCGGGATTGGGTGCCCGCAGCTGACGCTCCAGCTCTGAAATCAGCGCTACGCCATGCGCCATGCCGGCCAGCGCCAGCGGCACCAGGCGGCGCGGCCCGAGCAGGATCCTGGGGTTGAGCGCGCCATCCTCCAGCGCCACTTCGGAATCGCCGCCGAGGCCGAAGGTGCGCATGGCGACGGCCTCGACCATGGTGCGGAAGCCGCCGACGGTGGCGCCTTCCGGATCTAGCCTGGGACGGCCGCCGTCGAGCACGGCGACGTCGGTGGTGGTGCCGCCGATGTCGGACACCACAGCATTGTCGAGCCCGGTCATGTGGCGGGCGCCGACCAGGCTGGCGGCCGGGCCGGACAGGATGGTCTCGATCGGTCGCTGGCGGGCAAAAGCGGCTGAAACCAGCGCGCCATCGCCGCGCACCACCATCAGCGGTGCTGCGATGTTGCGCGCCTCGAGGAAGCCTTCGGTTGCTGCCACCAGCCGGTCGATCATCGAGATCAGCCTGGCGTTGAGCAAAGTGGTCAGCGCCCGGCGCGGGCCGCCGAGCTTGGCCGACAGCTCGTGGCTCGATGTGACCGGCAGGCCGGACTTGTCGCGGATCAACTCGCGGGCGGCGATCTCATGCGCCGGATTGCGGGTGGCGAAGTAGGCGCAGACGGCAAAGCCGGACACCGAGGCGCCGAGTTCCGGCAGCGCCGCTTCCAGTCCGGACAGATCGAGCTTGGCGGCATTGCCATGCACGTCGTGACCGCCCGGACAAAAAACCACCGGATCGGTGCCGAGCGCGGCCTTCAGCCCGTCGCGGGCGAGGTCGCCCTCGGAAAAGCCGATCATCACCAGCGCGACGCGGCCGCCCTGGCCCTCGACGAGCGCGTTGGTGGCAAGCGTCGTCGACATCGACACCAGCTTGATATCAGCCGGATCGGTTCCGGCTTTCTGCAGCACCGCGTCGACGGCGCCGGAAATGCCGACGGCAAGATCATGCCTGGTGGTCAGCGCCTTGGCCTTGGCCAGCACCTTGCCCTTGTTCGGCCCTTCTTGCGGGCCTTCTGTTTCAGACCACAACACGGCATCGGTATAGGTGCCGCCGGTGTCGATTCCGAGGAACAACGGTTTTGGCTTGGTCTTGGCTGTCATTTTTGGCGGCGGTCCGGCTGGGGAGTCTGTCTGCCCCTGCCTTTAGCCGATGCGGGCGGGTCGATAAAGCTGCGAGCGCTGGGCCAAGGCGGAGATTGGCAGCGTTGGCCGAAGCGCCAACCTACCCGACAAACCCCACTTTCTTGTGCGTGCCATCGCAGAACGGCTTGTTGGCGGAATGGCCGCAGCGGCAGAGGAAGGCGCGTTGTGTACGGTCGACCGTATGGCCGGTTCCGGTGACGATCTCGAGATTGCCCTCAAGCTTGAGCGGGCCATTGGTGGTCGGCGTCACTTTCAGCGGACCATTTCTCGCTTCGAGCGCCGGCGTGTCCTTCAGCTGCGGCTCGCCGGTGGCGGCAAAACCGGATTTGTTGTGGCTGCCGTCGCAGAACGGCTTGTTTTCCGAAGCGCCGCAGCGGCAGAGCGTGGCACGATAAGAAGTCTCGCCGTCGAGAACGATCTCGGCGTGTACCGCCAGCGGGCCGTTTTCCCGCAGCCGCACCGTGTTGACCACCGGTGCTTGCTCCTGCGGCCCGCCATCCTTCCTGACATAGGTGATGGCGCCCGACGGGCAGCTTTCGGCGATGGCGACGATCTTCTCGACGCTGGCCGCCTCGGGATGGATCCATTGACCCGGCGCGTTGGGCACGAAGACGTGCGGATCGCCGAGCACGCAGTTGCGCGAATGGATGCAGCGCTTGCCGGAAAACCCGACGTCGATCTTGTCGCTTTCGACCATGCCGGCCATAGCTGAGCTCCTTTTGCCTGAAGCACGTCGCGTCTGAACAGTTCGAGGCGGCGCGCGCTGGGTATTTGCACAGGCTATGGCTCCAGCCCGAAGACCGTCAAGCTGGCAAACCGGTCAGGGGACCAGTTCGATC
>NZ_RZPF01000731.1:0-3207 GCF_004022735.1 Mesorhizobium sp. M7A.F.Ca.AU.001.01.1.1 | reverse complement strand
GCTGGAAACGGCGGCACGCGAAATCCAGCAAGACGGCACCTTCGGCTTCACCCGCGCCGCCATGCCGTTCAGCAAATTGCAGGCCCTCTTCGGCAAATCTTCGGATTAATGGGGCCCGTCGCATGACGCTGACCGTGGTCGACATGCATACCGGCGGCGAGCCGCTGAGGATCGTCACCGGCGGCTATCCCGGTATCCCCAAGGGCACGATCCTGGAAAAGCGCGCCTATGTGCGCGACCATCTCGATCATCTCAGGAAAATCCTGATGTTCGAGCCACGCGGCCATTACGACATGTATGGCGCCTTGCTGGTCGAGCCGGACCTGCCCGGCGCCGACCTCGCCGTGCTGTTCATGCACAATGAGGGTTATTCCACGATGTGCGGCCACGCCATCGTCGCGCTCGGCCGCTACGCCATCGATGAAGGGCTGGTGGCGAAACAGGAACCAGTCACGACAGTCAATATCGAGGCGCCGTGCGGGCTGGTCGTCGCCTCGGTCGAGGTCAGGGACGGCAAGGCCGGTGCGGTTTCGTTCGAAAGCGTGCCGGCCTTCCTTTTCGCCGGTGGACAGGCGATCGAATTGGCGGGCCACGGCACGATTGGCTTCGACGTCGCCTATGGCGGCGCCTTCTACGCGCTGGCCGATTGTCACCAATTCGGGCTCGAATTCGGCAGAAGCCGGATGCGCGATTTCGTCGATGCGGCAACGGGGCTGACGGACAGGCTCAAGGCTGAATTTCCGCTGTCGCATCCCGACCACGGCGACCTAGCCTACCTATACGGCACCATCCTGACCGACGGCCGCGACACATTTTCCGGCGAGGTGACCAAAAACATCTGCGTCTTCGCCGAAGCCGAGGTCGATCGCTCGCCAACCGGTTCCGGCGTCACCGCAAGGCTGGCGGCCATGCATGCCAAGGGCGAGATCGCGATCGGACAGACGCGCACATTCGAGAGCATCGCCGGCTCGCGTTTTTCCGGAGCCGTGGCGCGGACGGCGAAGGCTGGACGGCATGAGGCGATCATCGCCCGCGTCGGCGGCCGCGCCTATTATTCCGGGCGGGCCGAATTCATCGTCGAAGCGGACGACGAGCTCGGACGCGGATTCCTGTTGCGCTGAAGAAAATGCTCAGCGGCGCGAGGAGCGAGCCACTTCCCGCACCGAGATCGCCTTGTGCAGATGCACCATCATGGCGGCGGCGAACAGCGGCGTCAGCAGGTTGAGCAACGGCACGGCGAGGAAAGCGGCGATGAGCAGCCCGGCGAGAAACACTGTGCCGGCATAGTGCCTGCGCAAGGCCTTGGCCTCGTCTTCGCCGCGAAAGCGCATGGCGGCGAATTCGAAGAACTCGCGCCCGAGCAGATAGCCGTTGACGATGAAGAAGGCGGCTATGTTGACGCCCGGCACCAAGAGAAGCAGCAGCGCGACGATGTTGCCGAGAATGACGACACCGAGGAATCGCGCCGACAGCACCAGCGAGCGCAGCGCCGGCATGGCGCGGCCGGTCGGATCGCCGGGATAGTCGGTGCGCTCGACCACTTCGGCGATATCGTCGAGGAACAGGCCAGCGACAACAGCCGTCACCGGCGCGATGAGCAACGCCATGCCGAAGGCAAGCGCTATTGCCGCGATGATGCCGCCGAGCCACCCGGCCCAGGACGGCATGCCGGGCAACAGCGTCTGCAGCCACGGCAGCGCCAGCCACTCGACGAGGCTGGTCAGGCCGAACCACAGAGCCACCAGTGCCAGCACGGTCAAGCCCAGCGTCTTGACGAACACGGCCCGGAAGGGAGGCGAAATCAGCTCGAGGGCCGCAGCGCGGGCAGCGTCGAAAATCACCTTGTCACACCCCCGGTTAGCGGACGCCGCCTAAAAGGCGGATGCTTCCGAGATAGGCAGCGCAGGCCATGAGCACAAGCGGGCTGGCGTTTACCGCGCAAACGCCGGCTTTCGAACCGGGATGGTCATGGCAGCGACCCCGGCCACGACAAAACCCATGCCCAGCCATGCCGTCGAACCAAGACTTTCGCCGAGGAAGAGAGCGCCGATGCCGACGCCGATCGGCACGCGCAGATAGGCCTGCGAGGTGGTGCCGACCGAACCCAGCGTGTGGATGAGGCGGAAATAGATAACGAAGGCCAGCGCGGTGGAAAAGACCGACAGGCCGAGCAGGGCCAGGATCGACGCGGTCGATGGCGCCAGCGTCCACGGCTGGTCGAACACCAGACTGAGCGGCACGAGGATGACGGCGCCGCACAGCATGGAACCGGCGGCCGGTAGCATTGGGTCGAGGCCCTTGAAACCGCGGCCGAAAATGGCGGCCCCGGCATAGCAGACCGTCGCGGCGACGATTGCCAATTGCGCCCACAATTCATGACCGAGGCCACCCAGCGCCTGCGTGCCGATAATGAGGCAGATGCCGGCAATGCCGGCGCCCACACCGATCAGTTTGCGCAAGGTGACCGGCTCGTGGCGGGTGATGAGCGCGGTCAAGAGGAAGGTGAAGATCGGTGAGGTCGCGTTGAGGATGGTGGCGAGGCCGGCATCGACCGAGCGTTCGGCCGCGGCGATCAGGGTGAACGGAATAACGCTGTTGAGGCAGGCCTGGAAGGCGAAGCGGCGCCAGCTTGCAGCATCGCCCGGCAAGGCGAGCCCGCGCCAGCGGATGATGGCCAACAGGATGCCGCCGGCGATCAGGGTGCGGGCGGCAATGAAGGTGACCGGCGGGATGGTTTCGACGCCGATCTTGATGAAGGTGTAGGAGGCGCCCCAGAGCACTGCCAGCACGACGAGCAGTACCAGGTCGGTGGTCAGATCGTTTTTTGCAGGCTCGTTCTTCGTCGACATGCTTTTTGTAGACATTGGGGGCTGGCTCGCCTTCGAAGCGGGATCGTCTGATCCAGGCTTATAGGCGGTGCGGCGATGAAATGCTTCGGCCACGGTCGAATTGTCATAGCGCCTCGCGGCTGATGCCCCTTTGCCTGTTCCGCCAAAGTTGCGTGTCACGCCCTAGGCAAACCGGTTTCAAATCGCTAGACCCGCGCCGGGCCGGCGTGGCAAGAAGCCGGCTCGGGTTTTTGGCGGAGATTTTGATGCCGGATTATGACGTGCTTTGCATCGGCAATGCCATTGTCGACATCATCGCCCAGTGCGACGAGGAATTCCTCGAGACCAACGGCATCATCAAGGGCGCGTTGTGTGTCGA
>NZ_RZPF01000072.1:0-13450 GCF_004022735.1 Mesorhizobium sp. M7A.F.Ca.AU.001.01.1.1 | reverse complement strand
CGGCTTCTTCGATGCCGCCAACAAGGGCGCCGAAGAGGCGGCCAAGGAACTCGGCGATGTCGACATCATCTACACCGGCCCGACCAAGGCGACCGCCGAAGCGCAGATCGAAGTGGTCAATTCGCTGATCGCGCAGAAGGTCAACGCCATCGCCATTTCGGCCAATGACGCCGACGCTCTGGTGCCGGTGCTGAAGAAGGCCATGGAACGCGGCATCACCGTCATCTCGTGGGATTCGGGCGTCGCCAAGGAAGGTCGCCAGCTTCACCTCAACCCGTCCGACACCGGCCTGATCGGCGAGACCATCATCAAGCTCGCCGCCGACCACCTGCCGGAAGGCGGCGAGGTCGCCATCCTGTCGGCCTCCTCGACCGCGACCAACCAGAACGCCTGGATCGACGCGGCCAAGAAGATCCTGCCGGAGAAGTTCCCCAAGATCAAACTCGTCGCCACCGTCTACGGCGATGACGATTCGGCCAAGAGCACCGACGAAGCCAAGGGCCTGTTGAAGTCCTATCCGAACCTGAAGGCGATCATCGCGCCGACCACCGTCGGCGTCGTTGCCGCCGCCCAGGTCGTCACCGACGAGAACCTGATCGGCAAGGTCAATGTCACTGGTCTCGCACTGCCGTCCGAGTTCAAGAAGTTCATCGACAACGGTTCCAGCCAGGCGGTTGCCCTGTGGAACCCGATCGACCTCGGCTACTCGGCCGTCTACCTCGCCCATGATCTGGCGGTGAAGAAGGAAGAGGCCAAGCCCGGCGCCACGCTGTCGATCGGCCGCGTCGGCAAGGTCACGCTCGACGACACCAACTCGGCTGCAATGGCTCCGCCCTTCCAGTTCGACAAGTCGAACATCGAAAAGTTTTCCAAGATCTATTGATCTGGAGTTCTCTAGAGCTGACGCGGCGGGGCTCACGTCCCGCCGCGGCTTTAAACGAACCTTGTTTCAGGGCTTGATACGACTATGGACACGACAGCCCAACACGGCGCGGTGAAGGAGCGGCCTCCGGCCCCGGCTCCACGCCTGACGCTGTCCGGCATCTCCAAGAGCTTTCCCGGCGTGCGCGCGTTGCACAATGTCAGCCTGTCGCTCTATCCGGGCCAGGTGACAGCGCTGATCGGCGAGAACGGCGCCGGCAAGTCGACGCTGGTCAAGATCATGACCGGCATCTACCAGCCCGACGGGGGCACGATCAGCATAGACGGCCACGCCGTCACCCTGCCCAGCGCGCATGCCGCCTTCGGCCATGGCGTCACCGCCATCCACCAGGAAACCGTGCTGTTCGACGATCTGAGCGTCGCCGAAAACATCTTTCTCGGCCACGCGCCACGCACGCGTTTCGGCACCATCGACTGGCGCACGATGCGCAAGAATGCGCGCGAAGTGCTGGACACCATGCATGCCGGCCATATCGACGCCGACGCGCGGCTGAAGGACCTCGGCATCGCCAACAAGCATCTGGTCGCGGTTGCGCGTGCCATGTCGATCGACGCGCAGATCGTCATCATGGACGAGCCGACCGCCGCGCTTTCCATGAAGGAGATCGAGGAGCTCTTTTTGCTGATCGAATTCCTCAAGAGCGATGGCAAGGCGATCCTGTTCATCAGCCACAAGTTCGACGAGATCTACCGCATCGCCGACCGCTACACGGTGTTCCGCGATGGCGAGATGGTCGGCGAAGGCCTGATCAAGGATGCCGGCCAGAGCCAGATCGTGCGCCTGATGGTCGGCCGCGCGGTCGATCACATCTTCCCGCAGCGCAAGGCCGAGATCGGCGCACCGGTGCTCTCCGTTTCCGGCCTGTCGCATCCGACCGAATTCAACGATATCGGCTTCGAACTGCACAAGGGCGAGATCCTCGGCTTTTACGGCCTTGTCGGCGCCGGCCGCAGCGAGGTGATGCAGGCGATATCGGGCATCACCCGCACCTCAGCCGGCACGATCACGCTGGAAGGCAAGACGATCGCGCCGAAATCGGCTGCGGATTCGATCGATGCCGGCATCGTCTACGTACCGGAAGAACGCGGCAAGCAAGGCGTGGTGATCGGCCTGCCGATCTTCCATAACGTCTCGCTGCCTTCGCTCAAGCGCACGTCGAAATCCGGCCTGCTGCGGCTGTCGGAGGAGTTCGATCTGGCCCGCTCCTACACCGAGCGACTCGACCTCAGGGCCTCTTCGCTCAGCCAGGATGTCGGCACGCTGTCGGGCGGCAACCAGCAGAAGATCGTCATCGCCAAATGGCTGGCGACGTCGCCCAAGGTGATCATCCTGGACGAGCCGACCAAGGGCATCGACATCGGCTCGAAGGCCGCCGTGCACGGCTTCATGGCCGAGTTGGTGGCGCAAGGCCTGTCGGTGATCATGGTGTCGTCCGAGCTGCCCGAAATCCTCGGCATGTCCGACCGTGTCGTGGTCATGCGCGAGGGGCTAGTCGCGGCGGTCTACGACAACAAGGGGCTGGACGCCGAGACGCTGGTTCGGACGGCAGCGGGGATCGCGGCATGAAGGCTTTCCTCAAATACCGCGAAATCTGGCTGGCTGCTGCCATCATCGTCTTGATCGGGCTGATCTCGACGCGTTTTCCGGCCTTCGCCGATCCGGCCAATCTGCGTCAGGTGTTCAACGACACCTCGATCCTGATGATCCTGGCGCTTGGCCAGATGGTGGTCATCCTGACCCGGTCGATCGACCTGTCGATGGCGTCCAACCTCTGCTTCACCGGCATGGTGGTGGCGATGCTGAACGCCGCGCATCCGGCGATCCCGATCCCGCTGCTGATCGTCATTGCGCTGGTCGTCGGCCTGGTGCTCGGCGCCATCAACGGCCTTTTGGTCTGGCGGCTGAACATCCCCTCGATCGTGGTGACGTTGGGCACGCTGACCATCTATCGCGGCGCCACCTTCGTCCTGTCCGGCGGTGCCTGGGTCAATGCCGACAAGATGAGCCCGGAGTTCATCGGCTTCCAGCGCGCGGCCTTCCTCGGCATTCCGGTGCTGTCGTGGATCGCCATCCTGGTCATTGCGCTGTTCTTCGTTGTGATGACACGCACCGCGCTCGGCCGCTCGATCTACGCAATCGGCGTCAACCCGACGGCGTCGGTCTATGCCGGCATCGATGTCGGCCGGACGAAATTCATCGTCTTCTGCATCTCCGGCATGATTGGCGGCCTGTCGGGCTATCTCTGGATCTCGCGCTACGTGATCGCCTCGGTCGAGGTCGCCAATGGCTATGAGCTCAACATCATCGCCGCCTGCGTCATCGGCGGCATCTCGATCGCCGGCGGCATCGGCTCGGTCGGCGGCGCGGTATTAGGGGCGCTGTTCCTCGGCATCATCTCCAACGCGCTGCCGGTCATCAACATCTCACCCTTCTGGCAGATGGCGATTTCGGGCAGCGCAATCATTCTGGCCGTCGTGCTCAATGCGCGCGGCGAGCGCCAGCAAGGCCGCATCATCCTCAGAAAGGTGGAGGCGTGACCGACAGCCCTGCCCCGCGCCACATTCCCGACCGGCTCGACAAGCCGCTGCGTTCGGCGATCTTTTCCTGGGAAGCGCTGCTGGTCGTGGTGGCCGTCGCCATCTTCGCCATCAACAGCTTCGCCTCGCCCTATTTCCTCGATCCGTACTCGCTGTCCGATCTGACCTTCAATTTCACCGAGAAGGGCCTGATCGCCTTCGCCATGGCGCTGCTGATCATCTCGGGCGAGATCGATCTGTCGGTGGCCGCCATCATTGCGCTGGCGTCGACCATGATGGGCATGGCGGTGCAGGCCGGCGCCGGCACGCCAGTGCTGGTGGCAATCGGCATCGTTGTCGGGCTCGGCTGCGGCGCCTTCAACGGTCTGCTGGTGACAAGGCTCGGCCTGCCCTCGATCGTCGTCACCATCGGCACGATGAGCCTGTTTCGCGGCATCGCCTTCATCATCCTCGGCGACCAGGCCTACAAAGGCTATCCCTCAAGCTTCGCCTTCTTCGGCCAGGGCTATGTCTGGTGGGTGGTGTCGTTCGAGCTGGTGCTGTTCCTGATCGCGGCTGTCGTCTACTGGTTCCTCTTGCACCGCACGAGTTTCGGCCGACGCGTCTTCGCCATCGGCAACAATCCGGTCGCTGCGCAATTTTCCGGCGTGCGCGTCGGCCGCACCAAGTTCATCCTGTTTTGCCTGACCGGGCTGATGTCGGGCATCGCCTCGGTGCTGATCACCTCGCGCCTCGGTTCGACGCGGCCCTCGATCGCGCAGGGTTATGAACTCGAAGTCATCACCATGGTGGTGCTCGGCGGCGTCAGCATCCTCGGTGGCGCCGGCAGCATTCTGGGCGTCGTGCTCGCCGCCTTCATCATGGGGCTGGTGACCTTCGGGCTCGGCCTGCTCAATGTGCCGGGCATCGTCATGTCGATCTTCATCGGCCTGCTGCTGATCATCGTCATCGCCTTGCCGATCGTCTGGCGGCGGCTGCGCGGAGGGCGTTGATGGCCGAGAAATACGCGTTCAAGATGAAGCTGAAGCCCGGCATGAAGGCAGAGTACAAGAAGCGCCATGACGAGATCTGGCCGTCGCTGGTCGCGCTGCTGAAGCAGGCCGGCGTCTCCGATTATTCCATCCATCTCGACGAGGAGACCAATATCCTGTTCGGTGTGCTGTGGCGGCAAGACGACCACCGCATGGACGAATTGCCCGGGCATTCGGTGATGCAGCGCTGGTGGGCCCACATGGCCGACATCATGGAAACCAGGCCGGACAACGAGCCGGTGGCCGTGAAGCTGGAAACAATGTTCCATATGGCATGACTGCGATGCGCCACATCGCCGTCATCGACATAGGCAAGACCAACGCCAAGGTGGCGCTGGTCGACCTCGCTGCGTTGAGCGAGGTGGCGCTGCGCCGCATGGCGAATGCGCCGGTGCGGCAGGCGCCTTACCCACATCACGATGTCGAGGCCTTGTGGGCATTCATCCTCGAAAGCCTTGCCGGCCTCAACCGCGAACAGCGCATCGACGCCATTTCGATCACCACCCATGGCGCGACCGGCGTGCTGGTCGACGCGGCGGGTGAACTGGTGCTGCCGGTGCTCGACTATGAGTTCGACGGCCCCGACGGGATGGCCGAGGATTACGACGCGATCCGCCCGCCTTTTGCCGAGACCGGCACGCCGCGCCTGCCGCTCGGCCTCAATCTCGGAGCACAATTCTTCTGGCAGCAGAAGAGCTTCCCGGCGGAATTCGCCAGGGCCGCGGCGCTGCTGATGTACCCGCAATACTGGGCCTTGCGCCTGACCGGCATCGCCGCCAACGAGGTCACCTCGCTCGGCTGCCACACCGACCTGTGGAACCCGTGGACAGCGGATTTTTCATCCCTGGTCGAGAGGCTGGAGTGGCGAAGCCTGACGGCGCCGGTGCGGCCAGCCGGGGACCGCCTCGGCCCGATCCTGCCCGCTGTTGCGGTGCGAACCGGACTCGATCCGCAAACGCCGGTGTTCTGCGGTCTGCATGATTCCAACGCGTCGCTGCTGCCGCATCTGCTGTCCGACAAACCGCCTTTCTCGGTGGTCTCGACCGGCACCTGGGTGGTGTCGATGGCGGTCGGCGGCAAGCAGATTGTGCTGGATGCGGCGCGCGACACGCTGGTCAATGTCAACGCGCTCGGCGATCCCGTTCCCTCTGCGCGCTTCATGGGTGGCCGCGAGTTTTCGGTGCTGACAAAGGATCAGCCGGAGCCGTGGACCGAGGATGATGTCGGCGCCGTGCTGGCGCGAAAGATGCTGCTGCTGCCGTCGACCCAGCAAGGTTCGGGGCCGTTCCCGCACCATGCCGCGGCATGGCTCAACGCCGACGGCATCAACAAAGGCCAGCGCTTTGCCGCCATCTCATTCTATCTGGCCCTGATGACGGCGACCTGCCTCGACTTGATCGGTGCCGACGGCCCGACCACGGTCGAAGGCCCCTTTGCCCGCAACCGGCTCTTTGTCGGCATGCTGGCGGCAGCCACGGCGCGCGCCGTGGTTGCGTCGGAGGCCGCCACCGGCACCAGCATCGGCGCGGCGCTGCTGGCATGCGATCGGCCGGCGACGCACGGCAAGGGCGAAAGAATAGAACGGCCTATAGACCCAGCATGGGTCGACTATGTCAGCGCATGGCGGGCGGCAGTGGAAGTGCAGGGCTGATCAGAGAATCCGTTTGCCGAAGGCAGACATGACGAAGTTGACCGCGTCGGTGCCGATCCGCGGCTCCAGATCCGCCGTCAGGCCCGAAACATCCATCGACAGCAAGCCGCCGGAGAGCGCGATCGCCTCCATCGCCTGATGTGTTTCGCGCACGGTCAGCCCACCGGAGCCCGCAGCCCAGCCGGCGAATTCGGTCGCGGTCGGCGAATAGCTGACATGAAAGCCTTGCGTGCCTGATGTGGCGATACGGATCGCTTCATGCATCAGGTCGCGCATGCCCATGGCGTCGATATCGGTCATGGTGAAGGCGGAGACGCGCGAATCCTTCAGCACCCGCGCCTCGGCCGGATCGGCGTGGCGCAAGCCGACGATGACGACATTCTCCGGCGACAGTTGCGGCTGCAGGGCGCCCGCCTTGTGGTCGAGGCCAAGCGATCGCGCCAGGACCGAGCCTTCCGGCAGGTCGATGCCGTCCTCGTCCTCAGGCATCAGGGCGGCGATGGAATCGATCCAGATCAGGCCGAAGGAATGCGTGGCGCGCGCCGTTGCGGTCAGAGCCTTATGCGCGACGCGACGGTCGGTGCCGGCGGCCAGCCGGATCAGCCCCGATGGCGGCCGCTCGACATCGGCGAGTTCCACGACATCGAAATTCATCGCCTCCAGCCGCGCGCCGGTGCCTTCCCGGGCCAGGATGCCGGCAGCCCCCGGCCCGGCGGAGATCTGCACCATCTTGCGGCCGGAAAAATCCTCGACATCGTGCATCGGGGCCTTCTCGACATATTCCGAGGTCATCGCCAAAAGCATGGCGCCATAGCTCATGCGGAAGGCGACGCGGTCGCCGACGGCCAGCGGCGGGTCGGCATCGGCGACATCCAAAAGCAGATGGTCGCTGGAGGCGCCCAGCACCCGGATCCCCCTGGCGATCGGCGTCAGCCCCTCGACCAGCACGTCCTCTCGGCCGATATTGGCGATGGCGCGCAGCCTATCGCCCTCGTCGGGGAAGACCGGCTGGTTGCCGAAGGCGTCGTAGCCCGATTGGCCGATCGGCCGTGACGGCTTGAGCTTGACCTCGATGATGTCGCTGGTCAGCCGGCAGGCATCGGGCTCGAGCTCGGCCCATGGCACATCGCGGAAGGTTTCGACGCCACCTTGCAGGATCGCCTCGCCGACGCGCAGATTGTTGATGCCGGCCGGAAGCCTGCCTTCGAGCAGCAGCGGCAGCGACGACGAGGCGCCGCCGGAAATCACGTCGAGGCTTTTGCCGGACAGGCGCTCGGTCTTGTAGGCATGGGCGACGAGCTGCCCAAGGTTTTCCGGCGTCGGCATGATGGCGCCGAAGCAGCCGAGATTGGTGCCGATGCCGGCGATGCGCACGCCCTTGAACTGCAGGATCTGCTCAACCGTGGGGATCAGGTCGTTCGGCCAGATGCCTTCGCGGAGATCGCCGAGATCGATCATCAGCATGATGTCGTGGACGCGGCCCATGCGCTCGGCGATGCGCGAAACTTCGCGGATGGTGGCGAGTTCCGATTGCAGGCTGATGTCGACGGTGCGCACCACCTCCTCGACCCGCGCCATCGGCGGGCTGCGCAGCAGCATGATCGGTGCGTTGATGCCGCTGTCGCGCAGCCGGCGGATGTTCTCGAAACGCGATTCGGCGATGCCGGCGACACCGCCGCGCAGCATGGCGCGTGCCACTTGCGGCATGCCGCAAGTGCCCTTGGTGACGCCGAACACTTTTATGCCCGACAGCGCGCAGCGCTCGACGATGGTGCGCGCGTTGCGCTCGATGCGGCCAAGGTCGATGGCGACTTGCGGTCCCGACATCCTAGCCCCCGTAAACCAGCCCCTGCGGGTCGATCTCCGGCTTGCGGCCCGAAACGAGGTCGGCGAGGAATTTTCCCGAACCGCAGGCCATCGTCCAGCCGACATGGCCGTGGCCGGTGTCGAGATAGAGATTCTTGTAGCGCGCCTGGCCGATGACCGGCACCGAGTTCGGCATCATCGGGCGCAGACCCGCCCAGAACACAGCCCTCTTCTCGTCGAAGGCACCCGGGAAAAGATCCTTGCCGGTGCTGATGATCGTCTTGAAATCGGCGGGCTTGAAAGTGCGGTCGAAGCCGGTGAATTCGGCCGTCGAGGACATCCGCAAGCGGTTGCCCAGCCTTGAATAGCCGATCAGCCGGTCCTCGTCGGCGCCGCCCATGGTCGGTCCCCTGCTTTCGTCCTCCAGGGGAATCGTCGCGGTATAGCCTTTTACCGGATAGACAGGCAGGTCGATGCCGTAACGGCGCCCGAGCAGGCCGCTTTCCGGCCCCATCGAGATGACAACCGCATCGCCGGCGACCGGGCCGGCCGAAGTCATCACCGCGCGCACCCGGTCGCCCTCGATGTCGAGGCCTTCGACTGTCGTGCCGAACAGGAATTCGACGCCGAGCTTCTCGGCCGCATAGGCGGCCAGCCTGTCGACAAACTGCTTGGAATCTCCGGTCTGGTCGGTTGGCGAATAGACGCCGCCGGCAATCTTGTCCTTGACGCCGGCAAGGCCGGGTTCCAGCTCGACCAGCCGGTCGCGGCCGACGATTTCGATCGGCAGGCCGTGCTTGGCAAGATAACGGTAATTGTCGGTGCCGGTGTCGAGGCTCTTTTGCGAGCGGAAGAAATAGAGAATGCCCTTCTTGCGCTCGTCGTAATGGATGCCGGTCGCTTCCGAAAGCGCATTGATGCAGTCGCGCGAATAGAGCGCGAGCCTGAGCTTGATGTCGGTGTTGGCGCGCAGGCGCGCCACCGTGCACTGGCGCAGGAAACGCAGGCTCCAGGCGAGGAAATAGGGATCGAGGCGCAACCTGACCTTGATGCCGAGATCATGGTTGTAGAGCCCGCGCAGGAAGGTCTTCAAAGCCGCCGGCGAGGCCCAGGCGGTGGCGTCACCCGGTGACACCAGGCCGGCATTGGACTGGCTGGTGCCTTGTGCCGCCGCCGGATGGCGCTCGATCACCGTCACCTCATGGCCGTCGCTGGCCAGATAATAGGCGGCCGCCGTACCGACGACACCGGCCCCGAGCACCGTTATTTTCATGCCATCCCCCCAAGATCTCCTCGCGGCGCCGCGCGTCCGCGCCTTGCCGCGAACGCCTTCAATAGCGCTTCACTGCCCGGCTTGCGAGCCCTTGGGAGAACCCGGCTCAGCCGCGCGCGGAGTTCTTGCCGGTCAGGATGCGCTCCCAGGCGAGCGCATCGGCGACGATCTGGTCGAGATCGTCGCGTTGCGGGGTCCAGCCGAGCTCGGCGCGGGCGAGATCCGAATTGGCGACAACCGCCGCGGCGTCGCCAGGGCGGCGATCACCCATCTTCACCTCGAAATCATGGCCAAAGGCGCGGCGCACGCTGTCGATGACCTCCAGCACCGAATAGCCATGGCTGTAGCCGCAATTGGCGACGAGGCTCTGTCCCCCGGCGCGCAGCCGCTGCAAAGCCAGGCGATGCGCCGCCGCCAGGTCGCTGACATGGATGTAGTCGCGCATGCAGGTGCCGTCCGGCGTAGGATAATCGGTGCCGAACACCTGCATGAACGGCCGCTTGCCGAGTGCCGTCTCGCAGGCGACCTTGATCAGATGGGTTGCGCCCGGCGTCGACTGGCCGGTGCGGCCCTTCGGGTCGGCGCCGGCGACGTTGAAGTAGCGCAGCGCCGTATAGCGCAGGCCATGCGCGATCGACGCGTCGCGCAGCATCCACTCACTCATCAGCTTGGACAGGCCATAGGGCGATTCCGGCGCCAGGCGGGCGTCCTCGCGCACCGGCTCCAGCCCGGCGCCGCCGTAGACGGCGGCGGTCGAGGAAAAGATGAAATTGGGCACGCCTTCGCGCACCGCGGTTTCGATCAGCGTGCGCGTCTTCGAGGTGTTGTTCTCATAATAGCCGAGCGGGTCGGCGACCGATTCCGGAACCACGATCGAGCCGGCGAAATGAATGATCGCGTCGACCTTGTTCTCCCTGATGACCGCGCCGACCAATTCCTTGTCGGCGACATCGCCGACGACCAGCTTGGCCTCCGGCGCCACTGCCCATTCGAAACCGGTGGAAAGACGGTCGAGAACGACCACGCTTTCGCCGGCATCCAGCAGCTCCCAGACCATATGGCTGCCGATGTAACCGGCGCC
Source organism: Mesorhizobium sp. M7A.F.Ca.AU.001.01.1.1 (assembly GCF_004022735.1). Taxonomy (NCBI): domain Bacteria; kingdom Pseudomonadati; phylum Pseudomonadota; class Alphaproteobacteria; order Hyphomicrobiales; family Phyllobacteriaceae; genus Mesorhizobium; species Mesorhizobium sp. M7A.F.Ca.AU.001.01.1.1. The sequence goes on along the minus strand of NZ_RZPF01000072.1, from coordinate 3,128 downwards.
GCCTGTCACCAAAACTGTCATCCGCGTCCTCGCTTATCCAAGATTTATCGGAAACTGTCTCAACCCCGCTCTACTGGAAAGCCCGCCGCATGGCCATTGGAACCCCCTGGTAACCGGCATTGCCGGCCAGTGGCATTGTCCTGAAACAAAGTTCATCCACATCAAGGGAATAGGCCACGATCCGCGGTCGTTAGGAACAGGTCCGGGGCGTGGCATTTTGACCAAAAAGGCCAGGTGGACGACCAACGGGCCAATGATTATGATCCCGCGCAAAAATTGGGAAGTCGACATGAACTATCAGCGGTTCTTCGAGGAAGCGATCGACCAGCTCCATGCCGAGCGTCGCTACCGCGTTTTCGCCGACCTCGAGCGGATCGCGGGCAAGTTCCCGCGCGCCATCTGGCGTTCCAATGGCCGTGCCGAGGAAATCACCGTCTGGTGCTCCAACGACTATCTCGGCATGGGCCAGCATCCCGACGTCATCGCCGCGTTCCAGAATACCGCTGGCAAGATGGGTTCGGGCGCCGGCGGCACCCGCAACATTTCCGGCACCTCGAACCCGCTGGTCGAGCTTGAGGTGGAGCTTGCCGATCTGCACGACAAGGAAGCGGCACTGGTCTTCACCTCCGGTTTCGTCTCCAACGAGGCCTCGATCTCGACCATCGCGAAGCTTTTGCCCAACTGCCTGATCATCTCGGACGAATTGAACCACGCCTCGATGATCGAAGGCGTGCGGCGTTCCGGCGCCGAAAAGAAGATCTTCCGCCACAATGACGTGGCGCATCTGGAAAGCCTTTTGCAGGCGGCGGGGCGCGAACGTGCCAAGCTGATCGTCTTCGAAAGCGTCTATTCGATGGATGGCGACATCGCGCCGATCAAAGAGATCGTCGAACTCGCCGAGCGCTACAACGCCATGACCTATATCGACGAGGTCCATGCCGTTGGTATGTACGGGCCGCGCGGCGGCGGCATCACCGAGCGCGAAGGCCTGGCCGACCGCATCGACATCATCGAAGGCACGCTGGCCAAGGCATTCGGCACGCTGGGCGGCTACATCACCGGCACCAGCGCTGTGATCGACGCCGTGCGCTCCTATGCGCCGGGCTTCATCTTCACCACGGCACTGCCGCCGGCGATCGCTGCCGCCGCGGCCGCTTCGATCCGCCATCTCAAGCGCTCGCAGGCCGAGCGCGACGCCCAGCAGCAGCAGGCCGCGAGAACCAAACACATCCTGTCGGCCGCCGGCCTGCCGGTGATGGATTCGCCGACGCACATCGTGCCGCTGCTGGTCGGCGATCCCGAGGCCTGCAAGATGGCCAGCGACCGCCTGCTCGGCGTGCACGGCATCTACATCCAGCCGATCAACTACCCGACCGTGCCGCGCGGCACCGAGCGGCTGCGCATCACGCCAACGCCGTTCCATTCCGATGCGCTGATCGCCGAATTGCAGGATGCGCTGGTCGAGACCTGGGATGCGCTCGGTATCCCCTACGGCTCCGCCGGTCGGCCTTCGGTGGCCAAGAGCGACCGCATCATTCCATTGCTGGTGCCCAAGTCAGGCGGCTGATGCCGTTTGGAACTCTACTCCGGCGGCCATCTGGCTCGCCGGAGCGATTTCAATTCGGGCTTCGTCAGCGGCTCAGGCGTTCTTCATCCACTTCGCCAGCCGGTGTGCCGCTTCCTCGATCTGGTCGAGACGGCGGTGGAAGCACAGCCGCAAAAACGCCTCGCCGCCGGGGCCGAAAGCGGTGCCTGGCGCCAGGCCGACATTGGCCTTGTCGACGATGTCGAAGGCAGCGGTGCGTGAATCGGTGATGCCCTCGACGGTGAAAAACAGATAGAACGCGCCCTGCGGCACCGTAAACCCAGCGCGGCCGGTGGCGCCGAGGATGCCGCAGACAAGGTCGCGCGCCTTGCGCGCCCGCTCCACCTGTTCGGCGACGAAGGCGTCGCCCTCGTCAAGGGCGGCGACCGCACCGCGCTGCATGAACTGGGCGACGCCGGAGCTCGAATACTGGATCAGGTTCTCGAACACCTGCTGCAAGCTCGGATGCGTCTTGATCCAGCCGACGCGCCAGCCGGTCATCGCCCAGTTCTTGGAAAAGGAGTTGACGTACAGGATACGGTCTTCCGCCGACGCTATGTCGAGGAAGGACGGCGCGCGGCCGTGGCCGTAGTGGAACAGTGAATAGATCTCGTCGGCGATGATCCAGAGGTTTTTCGCGCGCGCCAGAGCGAGGATCGCCTGCAAGGTCTCGTGATCGGCGGTCCAGCCGGTCGGATTCGACGGCGTGTTGATGAACAGCGCCTTTGTGCGCGGCGTGATCGAAGCGGCGATCTTCTCGACGTCGCAGGACCAGCCATTGCCGGAATGATCGAGCGTGACCGCGACTGGAACGGCTCCCGCTATCCCTGCTGCGGCATCGAAATTCGGCCAGGCCGGCGACAGGTAGACCACCTCGTCGCCGGCGCCGGCGAGCGCGTCGAGCGCCAGCTGGATGGCATGCATGCCGGAGCCGGTGACGATGAATTCTTCCTCCGGGAAATTCTTGCCGAAATGCCTGGCATAGTAACGGGAGAGTGCCTGCCTGAGATCGGGGATGCCCCTTTGCCAGGTGTAGAATGTCTCGCCGCCGGCCAGCGCCTTCGACGCGGCATCGGTGATGAAGGCTGGCGTCGGCAGGTCGCCTTCGCCGGCCCAGAGCGAATCATGCCTTCGCGCAGGCGGCCGTAATTGACGACGGCGACAATGCCACTTTCGGGTGCCGCACGGGCCTCGGTGCGCAAGCTGTCGATCAGGGTCATGGGCGGATCCGTTTTTGGTCTGCGGTTTTCGTCAGCGGTCCTTACCAGATGCGAAAACAGAAAACCCCGGCCGCCAACGACCGGGGTTTTGGTCCAGCAATGCTGCCCGTGGTCAGCGCCTGGCGAGCAGATCGCGAATTTCGGTGAGCAGCGCGACGTCGGCTGGCGGCGGAGCCGCCGGTGCAGCGGGCTTCTCGCGCTCAAGCCGCTTGCGCATGTTGTTCACCGCCTTGACCATCAGGAAAATGATGAAAGCGAGGATGAGGAAGTTCAACGCGACAGTGATGAAGCTGCCGTAGGCAAAGACCGCGCCTTGCTTCTTG
>NZ_RZPF01000730.1:0-3208 GCF_004022735.1 Mesorhizobium sp. M7A.F.Ca.AU.001.01.1.1 | reverse complement strand
CTTCAGCGCCTCGCCCAGATGAGCGGTATCCTCGTCGCGATCGAATCCCGGCTCGTTGGTGGCGACTTCGAACAGCACGCCACCCGGTGTGCGGAAATAGATCGCCCAGAAGTAGTCGCGGTCGATCACCGGCGTCACCCCATAGCCGGTGTCCATCAACGCCTTGCGTACTTCCAGCTGCCTGGCGCGGTTCTCGACCGCGAAGGCGACGTGATGGACGGAGCCGGCGCCGAGATCGGCGAAGGCCGTGCTCGGCAGCGATTCGATGTCGATGACATCGGCGCCATTGCCGTTCTTCACCGCCAGCCGCCTGAGATTGCCGGACTTGTCGACTTCCTCATAGCCCATGAACTTCAGCAGCTCTTCCGTGGCGCCGCCATCCTTCAGCCTGAGCGACACGGAATGAAAGCCTCGGATCGCCTCATCCGTGGGAACGCCGCCTTTCGCCCAGGGTGCTCTGCTGTCGCTCTTGCACTCGACCAGCGCGAAGCCGTCACCATCCGGTCCGGCAAAAGCCAGGCGCTTCTCACCGAAGGTTTCTTCGCGCGAGAGGCCGGTGACGCCCTCATCGGCAAAGCGTTTTTCCCAATAGCCAAGCGTGCCTTCCGGCACCGAGTAGACGGTGGTTCCGACTTCCCCGACCCCATGCCGGCCCTTGCCGATGTCGGGGAAGGGGAAATAGGTCATCACCGAACCCGGCGTACCGGCCTCGTCACCGTAGTAAAGATGGTAAACATCGGGCGCGTCGAAATTGACGGTCTTCTTGACCCGGCGCTGACCGAGTTTCCTGGTGAAGAAATCGTTGTTCTGGCGGGCATCCCTGGCCATCGACGTGACGTGATGCAGGCCCTTGATCTGGTCGAGCATTGTCTTGCTCCTTCCCTTGGTACATGTGCGGCCCTCGCCGCTGTCCACGCCAATATGAGGACCAGGGCAGTTTCCGCAAAGGCGGCAAACACAGAATAGACTGTGTCATAAAAGTGAACGATGGAACAAGGTTCGTTCACCAATTGGCTCGCAGGTCAGACTTGCGCCATGGCCAGAATTCGGTTCCATAAACGGCGTTCGACATCCGGGACAAAGGTATCGTGAGTGACTGGAAAAGCCAGGCGGCCTAACATTCTCCTGATCACATGCGACCAGTGGCGCGGCGATTGTCTGTCCGCCGCCGGTCATCCGATCGTGCGAACGCCGAATGCCGACGCTTTGGCCGCGGAGGGCGTGCTGTTCAAGCGGCATTATGGCGGCGCGGCGCCCTGCTCGCCCGCTCGCGCCTGCCTCTATACCGGCCTCTACCAGATGAACAACCGCGTCTGCCGCAATGGCACGCCGCTCGACGCTCGCCACGGCAACATTGCGCTTTCGGCTCGCGCCCTGGGCTATGATCCGACGCTGTTCGGCTACACCGATGTGTCGCTCGATCCGCGCCTGCTGGCGCCAGGCGATCCGCGGCTGCAAAGCTATGAAGGCGTGCTGCCGGGCTTTACGGTGCGCCAGTTGCTGCCCGAGCATCAGAAGCAATGGCTATCCTGGCTGGAACTACAAGGTGTCGACGCCAGCGCCGGATCTCCCGACATCCATCGCCCGGTGGCCGACGGCGCGGTCGGAACCACCGTCGACAACGCGCCGCCCGTCTACTCCGGGCAGCAAACCCCGGCGGCCTTCCTGACCGGCGAATTCGCGCGTTGGCTTGGCGAACAGGAGCACGCCGCGCCGTGGTTCGCGCATCTTTCCTTCATCAGCCCGCACCCGCCCTTCATAGTGCCGGAGCCCTACAACACAATGTACGATCCGGCTGACGGCCCGGCCTTTCGGCGCGCGGCAAGTTGGCAGGAGGAGGCGGAAAACCATCCCTATCTAGCCTATGATCTCGGCCGGCAGAAACAGATGAAATTCCGCCCCGACGCCAGCGGCAAGGTGCACGACTGGAGCGAAGACGATTTTCGCGTCCTCCGCGCGATCTATTACGGCATGATTTCCGAGGTCGACGCCCAGCTCGGCCGCATCTGGCAAGCGGTCAAGGCGGCCGGCGCGTGGGACGACACCATCGTCGTGCTGACCTCGGACCATGCCGAGATGATGGGCGACCATTTCATGCTGGGCAAGGGAGGCTATTTCGACGGCAGCTACCACATTCCGCTGATCATCCGCGATCCGCGCCACGGCAAGGCGGCCGGCGGCAAGGTCGACAGCTTCACCGAAGCGGTCGACATTTTGCCGACGTTTCTCGACCTGCTCGGCGAAGAGCCCGCGCCGCATCTCGACGGCAGGTCGCTGAAGCCGTTCCTGAGCGGAGAGGCCCCGGCGGCGTGGCGCGATGCCGCGCATTGGGAGTTCGATTTCCGCTCGGTTGCCGCGGGCGAGGCCGAACGCCATTTCGGCATCGCCTCACGCCAATGCAATCTCGCCGTAATCCGCACGGAACATTTCAAATATGTGCATTTCGGCGGCAACCTGCCGCCGCTGCTGTTCGATCTGGAAAACGATCCGGACGAATTGGACAACCTCGCGGCCGACCCCAGCCATCTCGCCGTGCGGCTGGAATTCGCCGAACGACTGCTCGCCTGGCGGGCCGAACATCTCGATCAATCGCTGGCACTGGCCGAATTGACCGAGAACGGCCTCGTCGGCCATGCCGCTGGCCTGCCTCCACGCCACACATGAACACAGGCCCGCATCGTTGCCGGCGCGGGCCTGTATCCGACTGGGTGGAAACTACCTGACGATCATGCGCTGCTGATCGCGCTTCTCGGCATAGCTGCCCTTGTCATAGGCGGTTTGTGCCTCGAGCTGTTCCTTGGTGAAGGTCGTGTACAGGTATTTGTTGCCCGCCTTGTCGGTCATGAATTTGAGATTATCCATGCCGACCGCGACTTCCTTCTCGCCAATGCCGAGGAAGCCACCGACATCGACGATCACCGCATCGGCCTTCTTGTCGGGCGCAAGCACGACATCGCCGATCTCGCCGACCTTGGCGTCGTTGGCGCCATAGACAGTCGTGCCCTTGAGGTCATCGGCGCGAATCTCACCAACCGGCATCTCGGTCAGCGTCGACTTGTCGATGGCTGCGGTCTTTGTCTGGTCCGGAGCCGAGGCATCGGGGGTCGTGGGCGCCGGAGCCTGTGCCGTCTTGTCGGACGGAGCGACGGCAGGGGCTGCGGCGGGCGCGACTGCTGCCGGCGCATTCGAAGCCGTCGTTGCCGGCGCA
>NZ_RZPF01000729.1:0-3209 GCF_004022735.1 Mesorhizobium sp. M7A.F.Ca.AU.001.01.1.1 | reverse complement strand
GGCGAAAAGCTGGCCGCACGGCTTGCCATGCTATCGCCGAACGAGCGCTTCTATCTCTCGGTCTATGGCGGCGACAAGCCGATTGCCGCAGTCAAGGCAGCACTGCCGGACATGCATACGCTGAGCCGCGCGTCGCTGACGCAATGCATTCTGCGCTATGCCGCGCTTGGCTGGAGCGGCTATGTTCCAGATGCCTGCCGAAAAGGTACCTTGCTCATTCCCGTCAACATCGCGAAATGGATGTGGGGTTGGCCGAACCGGTTTCTCGATCGCATGCAAGGCGTCGACAGCCGCGTCTATCTGCTCGGCCCGTACACCGGCGGCGACTTTTCGCAAGGGCTGGACGATCCCGAACTGATCAAGCAGCTGCCGAACGGTTATTCCGGCGGCATTTCCACCGATGCGCTGGATCTCGTCATGCCTGACATCAAGGAACGTTTCACCCAGCCGGCTCAATCCACGCCATAAGGCCGGGACTCGAGCCGACCCGAACCACCTTCAAAGCAGGATGCGGTATTTCGCGAAACCTGCCTCGCCCTCGCCTGCCGGCTCGATCTTCAGCGATTTCAGCTGCGCAATGAAATCCTTCGCCTTGGCGCCGGTTTCGAACACGGCGCTGGTTCCAGGCAGCGGCGCGAACGACCAGTTGTCGTCCGCGGACGGGTTGATTGTACCCTCGCTGACGATGTAGCGGACGATGACGTCGCGATTGGTGTCCGGCGCTTCATAGATGATCTTCGAGGCATTGATGTCGGGGAAATTGCCGCCGCCACCGGCCCGGTAGTTGTTGGTCGCGACGACGAATTTCTGTTTGGGGTCAATTGGTTTTCCATCGAAACTCAGGTCGACGATGCGATTGGCGCCAGCGTTAGCCAGCCCGCCCTTGGCATCGTATTTCGGCGGCTGCGACAGGTCTATTTTATAGGTGACGCCGTCGATGACGTCGAAATTGTAGGACGGAAAATCGGTGTTGATGAGGGCCTGGTCGGCCTTCCCTGGCTCGATCCGGTTGAAGATCCCGGCCGACATTTCCAGCCATTCCTTGACCTGCCCACCGGTGATTTCGACCGCACGCACGGTGTTGGGATAGAGATAGAGGTCGGCGACGTTCTTGATGGCGATATCGCCGGCGGGCACGTCGGTATAGTAGTCGGCGCCGTTGCGTCCGCCGGCCTTGAACGGAGCGGCCGCCGACAGCAGCGGCACATCCTTCCATTGCGTATTCTTCAGAATATCCCTGAGGTACCAGGTCTGCGCCTGGCTGACGACCTGCACCGACGGATCGTCGGCGACCAGCGCGAAATAGGAATAGAGCGGCGCGGAGGTCTTGCCGACGGGGCGGCGCACATAGGCCAGTGTTGCCTGGTGGTCCTGCTCAAGGGCCGCGATGATGCGCTTGTCGTCCGGGACAGTCGGTTTATTCTTGTTGTCGACGCGTTCGAAGATCGGCCGCGCCTCGGAAGTGGCGGAAACGACCTTCCATTTCGACCCGTCACGCTCCAGCATCAGGTCGATCAGCCCCATATGCGAGCCCCAGAAACCGCCCATGACGGCGGGTTTGCCCTGCAGCGTGCCCTTTTGCGTGTCGACACCATCGAGCGACTGGAAATCCTTCTTGCCGGGGAACACCAGATGCTGGTGCCCGGTGAACACCGCGTCGATGCCGGCGACGCCGGCGACGAAGAACGAGGCGTTCTCCATCATGTCGCCGTGCTTCACGTCGATGCCGGAATGCGACAGCGCAATGACGATGTCGGCGCCCGCCTCCTTCATCTGCGGCACCCAGGCCTTGGCCGCCTCGACGATGTCGCGCGTCTTGACGTTGCCTTCGAGGTTCTTGAGATCCCAGACCATGATCTGCGGCGGCACGAAGCCGATGATGCCGATCCTGATCGGCTGCTCGGCGCCCGAACCGTCCTTGATCTTCTTGTCGAGGATGACATAGGGCTTGAGATAGAGCTTGTCGTCGCGCGGGTTCGCGGCAAGCTCCGTGCCGCGGATCAGATTGGCGCAGACGAAGGGAAAATTGGCGCCGGCCAGCACCTTGTCCAGGAACGACAGGCCATAGTTGAACTCGTGGTTGCCCAGCGTCGAGCACTCGTAGCCGAGCAGGTTCATACCCTTCATGATCGGATGCAGGTCGCCGTCCTTCAGGCCCTTCTCATAGGCGATGTAGTCGCCCATCGGATTGCCCTGCAGCAGGTCGCCATTGTCGATCAGCATCGAATTCACCGCTTCCTTGCGCACGGCGTCGATCAGGGAGGCCGTGCGCGACAAGCCCAGCGTGTCGTTCGCTTTGTCGGCGTAATAATCGTAAGGCAGCACGTTCACATGGATGTCGGTGGTCTCCATGATCCGGAGATGCGCCTGGTTGGCCTGTGCGCGAGCGGAGAAGGGATGAAGCACGATCAGCGCCCCTGTAGCTGCGGTGCCAGCGAGGAAATCGCGGCGGGAGACGGGATGGAGCAGTTGCGACATGTTTTCTCCTTATCGACAACGTGACACGCCCTGCCCCGAAGCGAACTTCGCGCCGAAATCGGCTCAAGTCCATTCAAGAAGTTGCGTGCATCGGAAGGTCAGTCGACCAGCAACAGATGACGTGCGGATGAACGGTGCCGGTGAAGAAATCAGCCCTTGTCGTCGTCGCCCTGGGTGATCAGCCGCGCGCTGCGTTGCCCCGTCGCGTAGATCCATAGCCAGCTCAGCGAAACAGCAAGCCGGTTGCGAAAGCCGATCAGGAAATAGATGTGAGCCACTCCCCACAGCCACCAGGCGAGCCAGCCGGTGAGCTTGATCCAGCCGAAATCGATGGCGGCGGCGCGTTTGCCGATCGTCGCCAGATCGCCGGCATGCCTGTAGTGGAAAGGACGCGCGGTCGTGTCGCCGCCGAGCCTGGCCTTGATGGTAGCCGCAACATGTCGGCCCTCCTGCTTGGCGGAAGGCGCCACGCCGGGAACCGGCCGCCCGTCTGGCCGCAGCACATGAGCGGCGTCGCCGATGACGAAGATCTCCGGGCTGCCACGCACACTTAGATCGGGCTCGACCAGCACCCTGCCCGCGCGGTCCGCCTTCGCTCCCAGCCATTCAGCGGCTGGCGAAGCGGCAACGCCGGCTGCCCACAGGATCGTTCGGGCGGCCAGTTGCTTATCGCCAAACACGACACCTTCGGCGTCGAGCTTGCCGGCACCATCGTCGAGCTGGCGCATGAC
>NZ_RZPF01000728.1:0-3241 GCF_004022735.1 Mesorhizobium sp. M7A.F.Ca.AU.001.01.1.1 | reverse complement strand
CTGTTCGCCCAGCCGCACGCCGGCGTCGAAGCGCGCGGCGACGATGTCGGTCAGTCCATAGTCGACGATGATCTCGACCTTGATGTCGGGATAGTCGGGCAGCAGCGGGGCGATCGCCGGCCACAGGACCGCATCGGCGGCGTGCTCACCGGCGGTGATGCGGATGGCGCCGGCGGGTTTTTCCCGCAATGCGCTCAAGGCAATGAGCTCGGTCTCGATCTCGTCCAGCCGCGGCCCGACGGTGCGAAGCAGCCGCTCCCCGGCTTCGGTGGGCGACACGCTGCGCGTGGTGCGGGTCAGGAGCCGTACACCCAGCCGCTCCTCCAGCGCCCGCACCGTGTGGCTGAGCGCCGATTGGGAAACCCCGAGCTTGGCCGCCGCCCTGGTGAAGCTTTCCTCGCGCGCCACAGCGAGGAAGGCGGTTAGCTCGTTCAGGTTGTCACGTGGCATTCATGAGCCCCCTTCATAAGATCATGCTGGATATAGCACCTAATCGGCACCAATCGCAGACCCTAGATAGGCGTTATCACACCGGGCACCTCCGGCCGTCTCTAAAGCCGGGCGGTCGTGTCATGGCTGTTGCCAGGAAGGGACAAAACCATGGACATCACGCGAAACGGCTCTCAGGCCTCGGCCAAGGGATCGGCCGACTATTTCACCGGTGCGGTGCGCATCGACGCGCCGTTCAAGGGCAGCGAGCCCGCCCGGGTCGGCGGCGCCACCGTGACTTTCGAGCCCGGCGCGCGCACCGCCTGGCACACGCATCCGCTCGGCCAGACGCTGATCGTCCTCTCGGGCGCCGGCCTGGCGCAGCGCGAGGGCGGCCCGATCGAATCGATCCAGCCCGGCGACATCGTCTGGTTCGCGCCCGGAGAGAAGCATTGGCATGGCGCCGCGCCGACCACGGCGATGAGCCACATCGCTATCGCCGAAGCGCTCGACGGCAAGGTCGTCGACTGGTTGGAGCATGTCAGCGACGAACAATACGGGATTTGACCAGGTATCGGCGCGTGGCGCCGAGTTCAACGCCCGAACTCTACGAAGGAGACCAACATGACCGATGTTCCAAGGCTGAAAAGCCCATTCTCCGATATCGCTCCCGCGCTTGGCAGATACAGCCCTGGATCGTTCCGATCCCCGGCACCACCAAGCTCAATCGCCTCGAAGAGAACATCGGATCGGTCACTGTCGCGCTGACGGCGAACTGCCGACATCGAGAACGCGGTCTCGGCGATCGCCGTACAGGGAGCGCGCTATTCTCCGCAACAGGAAGCAAGGATCGATCGCTAGAGCCAGGCGCAGGCTGAGGGCACTCGACGACCGGGTAGCCATTCCGGCCGACGGCGCAGGAGTTGAGGGGATCGTGCGCGGATCGGGTGGCAGCGTTTCAGTTTGAAATTTGGCCTTCTGCGAACTCGCGTCTTGCGGCCGTGAAAACCTCGCGGGCAGCATCCGCATTCATGACGGCGATTGCCAGCCCAATGACGATATCGGGCCAGGCCGAATTCCACACGAATGCGGTGACCAGGGCAGCGGCAATGATTGCCACATTGGCCAGGACGTCGTTGCGCGCCGACAGGAAGGCGGCGCGGGTGAGGCTGCCGCTGTGATGGCGATAGCGAGCGAGCATGAGCGCGCACGACAGGTTGACGAGCATCGCGCCAGCCGCCGTGAGCGTTAGCGGAACGAGAGCTGGCGGAATTGGAATGTTGAATTTCTCCCAGGCTGTCCAAAGGGTCGCCAATGCGGGGATCAGAAGTATCCCGGCCAGCGCCATTCCGAGCCGCGCTCGATTGCGGACGGTCCAGCCCAACGCGACCATGATCAGGAGATTGACGGATGCGTCCTCCAGAAAATCGATGCTGTCCGCGAACAGCGATACCGATCCGATCCAAACGGCTACGGCAAATTCGATCCCGAAATAGGCCAGGTTCAGGATGGCCACCATCCGCACCGCTTTGTTCAGCGTCCCGGTCATAGTTTGCCCATCGATTAGCTGCCGTTGGCACAAAGCATATAGCGATTCTATGCCCTGCGGGCGCGAGGACCAGAACCTTGTCGCCGATGCGAGACACTGTCGATCGAGCGGTCGCCTTGACATCGCCGCGCTTCCTGTTCCAACTTGGCGCCATGTTCGTTTTCGCGCCCGCCAACACCAAGCGACGTCGCCCCTGCACAGTGCGGAGCGGCAAGCTGATTGCGCGACGACAAAGACCGGCAGGATAGACCCGGTTCTTTCGTTTCCAGCCCCGCCCGCGAAACCGCCGGCGGGATTTTTCATGTCTGGAGCAGTTTGATGACCAACAATTCTTCCATCCGGCTTCGGCCGGCCGCGCCCGCTGACGCCGCCGCGATCCGGGATATCGTGCGCGCCGCCTATGCCAAATGGGTAGCGGTGATCGGCCGCGAGCCTCTGCCGATGCGCGCCGACTACGAGAAGGCTGTTGCCGAGCATCCGTTCGATCTCGCCGTCGAGGATGATCGGATCGTGGGAATGATTGAAACCATGCTGGCCGAGGATCATCTGTGGATCGAGAATGTCTGTGTCGCACCGGATGCGCAGGGCAGGGGGATTGGCCGGCTGTTGCTGGAGTGGGCCGAGCGCAAGGCGATCGAGTCGGGCCGCGACGAGCTTCGCCTGCTGACCAATGGCGCGTTCGAGGCGAACGTATCGCTCTACAAGAGGCAGGGCTACATAGTGGATCGGGACGAGCCGTTCATGGGCGGCATGACGGTCTATATGAGCAAGAGGCTAGCGGGATCACCGGCGATCTGAGGAAGGATTTCGATAATGGCTGCCAAGGTCAAGCTTAAGCAACTCCCGGGGTCTTACGCGGTTTCCCGGCTGGCGGCGGGCGAAACCATTCCCGGTTGGGCGGACGGACCAGGCTTCGTCAGCATCACAAGGACCGACGACGAGCTTTCGATCGTTTGCCTGCAGGACCGCGTGCCGCATGCCGTCAAGCAGGATATCGACTGGGTGGCCTTCAAGCTCCTGGGCCCGTTCGCCTTCGACGAAACCGGTATCGTGCTGTCGGTCATCAGGCCGTTGTCGGAAAACGGGTTGGGCATCTTCGTGGTGTCCACTTTCGATGGCGACCATCTCCTGGTGAAAGCCACGGATCAGGCCGCGGCGAGGCGGTTTCTGGTCGAGGCCGGGCATACCTTGCTGTAGTCCATCCTCACCAAGCCGGTTGCTGCCCAACCGCTCTGGCTCAATCACTGCCGCACTGGCTCAACC
>NZ_RZPF01000727.1:0-3255 GCF_004022735.1 Mesorhizobium sp. M7A.F.Ca.AU.001.01.1.1 | reverse complement strand
GACATCGACAGCGCCTTGGCGATCTCGACCAGCTGCTGCTCGCCGACACGCAGGGCACCGACGCGGGCTTGCGGATCGAGCTCGATGCCGAGCCGCTGCAACAAAGCGCCCGCCGCGCGGCTGCTTGCCTTGCGGTCGACAATCAGCCCGGCGATCAGCTTCTCGCGGCCAAGGAAGATGTTGTCGGCGACGCTGAGTTCGGGCACCAGGTTGAGCTCCTGATGAATGATGGCAATGCCGGCATCCTCGGCGTCGCGTACGCCAGCGAAATTGACAGGGTGGCCATCGACGCTGACCGTGCCTTCATAGCCGGTGTAGACGCCGGAGAGGATCTTCACCAGCGTCGACTTGCCGGCGCCGTTCTCGCCCATCAAGGCATGAACCTCGCCGCGCCGCAGCTCGAAGCCGACATCGACCAGGGCGGCGATGCCGCCGAAGCTCTTGGAAATATGCTCGGCGCTCAGAACGGTGTCCGACCGATCGGCAGCGCCGTGCTGCGGGGAAAGGGAACTGCTCTCTCGCATGACAATGGCGGCCTCCCTTCCGTCGTCGTCAACTTCCCGCAAACGCTAATCTAAACGTTTCGATCATGTCAAGCTGATATGAGGTACCGCATGTTTACTGCATTTCGATTCTTGCTAAAAAGGACAGGATTCCGTACGTATTGGCCGGCAAGGGTGGCGAAACGTTTCGAAAATGACAGCATCAGGGCAAAAAAAACACCGGAAATCCACCGCGCCCACCATGCTTCATGTGGCTGAAGCGGCGCGTGTTTCTGTCGCCACCGTTTCGGCGCTGATCAATGGCACGGCGACGGTCAGTCCGGAGCTTAGCCAGCGCATCGAACAGGCGATCCGCGATATCGGCTACAAGCGCAACGCGATCGCCCGCAGCCTGAAGATGGGCACGACCCGCACGATCGGACTGACCGTGCCGCACATCACCAACCCATTCTTCACCGATGTCGTCTCGGTCATCCAGCAGGCCTTCGACCGGGCCGGCTATGCCGTCATGCTGTGCTGCACGGACGAGGATTTGAACACCCAGGACGATCAGATCAAGCTGCTGCTCGACCGCATGGTCGACGGGCTGATCGTGGCGCGCGTCGGCGACGGCGCGATCCTCAAGCGGATCGTCGACGACGCCAACGTGCCGGTGGTGCTGCTCGATCGTATCTGCAAAGGCGTCGACACCGATGCCGTGGTGCTGGACAACCAGCGCGCGGTGTTCGACGCCATCACCTATCTGATCAATCTCGGCCACCGGCGCATCGGTTACATCACCGGCACGTCGGACATTTCGCCGATGCATGACCGCATGGCGGGATATCGCGAGGCGCTTCACGCCGCCGGCCTGCCGATCGCGGAGGAGCTGATCCGCTTCGGCAATTTCCACGAGATCGACGGCTACAACGCGACCATGCAGATGCTGTCCTCGCACGATCGGCCAAGCGCGATCTTCTCGGCCAACAACCCGATGGTGATCGGCACCATGAAGGCGATCCGCGACATCGGCCTGTCCTGCCCGGAAGACATTTCAGTTGCCTGCTTCGACGACTTTCCATGGTCCGACGTGTTTCAGCCGCAGCTGACCACCGTCGCGCAGCCGGTGCAGGCGATCGGCGAACAGGCGGCCAATCTGCTTCTCGACCGTCTCGCCGGCAACAGGGACGCGCCGCCGCGCAAGCTTTTGCTCAAGGGCCGGCTGATGATCCGCAATTCATGCCGCCCGCTCGGGGCGATTGCGCAGAGCGTGAGCGCATAGTTTTTCGCCCAGCATATATCGTACCAGAACTTGTCAGGCCGCCTGCGACAGCGATTTGTGCGCCTCGGCCAGGATCTCGAACGACCGCACCCGCGCCGCATGATCAAAAATCTGCGCGGTGACCATCAGCTCGTCGGCGCCGGTGCGGCGCACGAAAGCATCGATGCCTTGCCGCACCGTTTCCGGGGAGCCGACGACGGCGCAGGACAATGCCTGGCCCAGCATGGTCTTTGCCATCGGATCGAGATCGCGGTCATAGTTCTCGACAGGTGGCGGCAGCCGTCCGGCCCGGCCGGTGCGCAGATTGACGAAAGCCTGTTGCAGCGAGGTGAACAGCAAACGAGCCTCGGCATCGGTGGGCGCGGCAAAGACGTTGAGGCCAAGCATGACATGCGGCTTGTCGAGGTGCTCGGAGGGTTGGAAGCGCGAGCGGTAGACATCCAGCGCGTGATCCAGATCCGCCGGCGCGAAATGCGAGGCGAAGGCATAGGGCAGGCCGAGCATGGCGGCAAGCTGCGCGCCGTAGAGGCTGGAGCCGAGGATCCAGACCGGCACGCCCTGGCCTTCGCCGGGCACGGCACGGATGCGTTGGCCTTCCTCGGCCGGCTGGAAATAGCCCATCAGCTCGACGACATCCTGCGGGAAATTGTCGACCCCGGCCTCGAGATTGCGGCGCAAGGCGCGGGCGGCACCCATGTCGGTGCCGGGCGCCCGGCCGATGCCGAGATCGATGCGGCCCGGATGCAATGCGGCCAGCGTGCCGAACTGCTCGGCAATCACCAGCGGCGAATGGTTGGGCAGCATGATGCCGCCGGCGCCGACACGAATGGTCTTGGTGCCGCCCGCGACATGGGCAATGACGACGGCTGTGGCGGCACTGGCAATACCCGGCATGTTGTGATGCTCGGCCAGCCAGAAACGCTTGTAGCCCAGGCGCTCGGCATGGCGGGCAAGATCGAGCGAGTTGGCCAGCGACTGCGAGGCATCGCTGCCTTCGACGATCGGCGACAGGTCGAGAACGGAAAGAGCGGTCATGGGTGGGATCCTGTGTCAGGACCGCATGTAGGAAGCATCCGGCGGCGCCGCAAATTCAAAAATATTGATCAGCCTTTGACAGCTTCGGGGTCGGCGATGTCGTCCTCCTCGACGACAACCGCGTGCTGCGCGGCGAGAAAATTGCCGACATGGCTGAGCCCATCGAAATGATCGCAGAACACCTTGATGACGACCAGCAGCGGCACCGCCATCAGGGCGCCGACGAAACCCCACAGCCATGACCAGAAGGCGATGGCGATAAAGATCGCCACGGCGTTGATCTCGAGGCGCCTGCCGACCACCATCGGCGTCACGAACTGGCCTTCGACGATGTCGCACAAGATCACGAAGGCCGGCGCCAGAAGCGCGTAGAAGATGGTATCGAAGCTGATCAACGCCATGACCGTGACAAGCACGATGGTGATCAGTGCTCCGACATAGGGCAGGAAATTGAGC
>NZ_RZPF01000726.1:0-3259 GCF_004022735.1 Mesorhizobium sp. M7A.F.Ca.AU.001.01.1.1 | reverse complement strand
GTCGGCGACCAGCGCCCGCATGCGCTCGGCGTTGGCACGGAAGGTTTCGGAGGAGGGGGAGATCTGGGTTTGCAACGTGGCCATACCTACACCCCCTCCGCCATGATCTCGCGGCCGATCAGCCAGCGGCGGATTTCGCTGGTGCCGGCGCCGATCTCGTAGAGCTTGGCATCGCGCAACAGGCGGCCGGTTGGATAGTCGTTGATGTAGCCGTTGCCGCCAAGCAGCTGGATGGCGTCGAGCGCCATCAGCGTCGCCTTCTCGGCGGCAAACAGCACGCAGCCGGCGGCATCCTTGCGCGTCGTCTGGCCACGATCGCAGGCGGCGGCGACGGCATAGACATAGGCGCGCGCGGCATTCAGCGTCGTGTACATGTCGGCCAGCTTGCCCTGCACCAGTTGGAACTCGCCGATCGCCTGTCCGAACTGCTTGCGCTCATGCACATAGGGGATTGCCACGTCGAGGCACGCCGCCATCAGGCCGATCGGGCCGCCGGCAAGCACCGTGCGCTCATAGTCTAGGCCAGACATCAGCACTTCGACGCCGCGCCCTTCCTCATGCAGCACGTTGTCGAAGGGCACCTCGACATCCCTAAACACCAGCTCGCCGGTGTTGGAGCCGCGCATGCCGAGCTTGTCGAGCTTTTGCGCCACGGAAAATCCGGCAAAAGCCTTCTCGACGATGAAGGCGGTGATGCCGCGCGATTTCTGGTCCGGATCCGTCTTGGCATAGACCACCAGCGTCTCGGCGTCCGGCCCGTTGGTGATCCACATCTTGGTGCCGTTGAGCACGTAGCGGTCATTGCGCTTTTCGGCGCGCAGCTTCAGCGAGACGACGTCCGAGCCGGCGCCGGATTCCGACATCGCCAGCGCGCCGACTCGCTCGCCCGAGCACAGCGGCGGCAGGTATTTTTCCTTCTGCGCCTGCGTCGCCCAGCGGTTGATCTGGTTGACGCAGAGGTTGGAATGGGCACCGTAGGAGAGGCCGACCGAGGCCGAAGCGCGCGAAATCTCCTCGACGGCGATCACATGGGCGAGATAGCCCATGCCGCTGCCGCCGAAATCGGGGTCGGCGGTGATGCCGAGCAGGCCGAGCGCACCGAATTCGCCCCACAGATGCGCCGGGAATTCGTTCGAGCGATCGATGTCGGCGGCGATCGGCGCGATCCGGTCCTGGGCAAAGCGCCGCACCATGTCGCGCAGCGCCTCGATCTCTTCGTCATGCCCGAAGCTGAGCGTGTTGGTGTACATTTTTCTCCTCCCTGCGCATGACCTCGAAAATCGACTTTGATTTCGGAAAGGGATCATGCGCGAATCAAAATGCTGCAGCGTCCTTTGCGCGTCCGAAGGGACGCGCGGCGCCGTAGGCGTCGATCTTCGCGCCGACGAGCCGCATTGTCATTGAAAGATATGTTGTGGTCACTTCAGCGATCGACAGCCGTTCGCCCGGCCGAAACCAGACGATGACGCCGGTCATCATCTGGATCAGCGCCATGGCGGTCAGCCCGGTGTCGTCGATGCTGAAGGTGCCCGTCTCGGCGCCGTCGCGCAGGATGGTGCGCAGCTCCTTCTCGTAGGCAGTGCGCATGCGCAGGATCTGCGTCAGCCTTTCCGGCGACAGGCTGCGCAATTCCATGTTCGACACATGCGTGGCGTGCCGTCGCTCGATGTGGAAAGTGATGTGGTTTTCGACATAGGCCGAAAGCCGCTGCACGGGATCCGCATTAACCGGGCGAGCTGTTTCCCACGCTTCGGTCAAACCTTCCATGTGCTCGCGCATCAGCGTGAACAGAAGCTCTTCCTTGGTCGGAAAGTAGCGGTAGAGTGCGGCCGCCTGTACGCCGACCTCGGCGGCGAGCTGTCGCATCGACATCGCCTCGTAGCCAAAACGCGCGATCAGATTGACCGCCGCCTCACGAATGGTCGCTTCGGTCTTTTCGCCATCAGACCCGGCGGTGCGTGCCATGTCAGCTCCTCTGCGGAGCAATAATAAAACGAACGTTTAATTAATTCAAGGCGCTCAATCCAAATCCGCCTTCATGCCACGATTCTGAACCCAACAGAGGCGTTGTCTGCCTCCAACTCCTCGACGTCGACCTTGGAAACCAAAGCCCCGGCCGGCCCTTTCCAGAGGCGCTCGATCATTGTCGAGACCTCCTCATCGAGGCCTGCGATCTCGGCCGTTACGGACCCGTCCGCTTCATTGCAAACCCAGCCCGCAAGACCAAGGCCCGTGGCCTCATCCCGGGCCCAGGCTCTGAAGCCGACGCCTTGCACGTTACCGTAGACGCGTGCGTGCACTTTCCTGCGATGACCAGCCATGAATCTCTCCAAGCCTGTCTCGTTTTGAATCTGGCGCACGGCCTGAGGAATGCAACCTGCGCGCGGACGCAATAGCTGGGCCTTCCGGCTTTAGCTGGCCTTCTGGCCTTGAATTTAATTGACTCAGTCCACTAATTTAGGAAAATGGAACTGCTTTATTAGGAGCTGGCCGCAAATGTTGGACGAACGCAACGCATTGGTGGCCGATGTCCGGCGCTTCAATCGCTTCTACACGCGCACTGTCGGCCTTCTCGACGAGACGCTGACACAAAGTGCATTCACTTTGACCGAGGCGCGCGTGCTGTTCGAACTGGGTCACCGCAGCAACCCGGCTTCCGCCGAAATCGCCGGCGAGCGAGGTTTCCTGGTTGGGGCTTTTCGGCTCGAGAATGGCCCGGCGGCCTCCGAAATATCGAGACAATTGCGTGTCGATGCCGCCTATCTGACGCGGATCCTGCGCAAGTTCGCGGGCCAGGGGCTGACCGAGGCCAGAACGGACCCGGCTGACCGGCGCCGAAGGGTCCTCTCGCTGACCGCAAGGGGCGAGGCAGCGCTTGCCAGGCTGCAGGCGGCGGCCGATCGGGATACGGCGCGGCTGATCGAAAGCGTACCCGACGACAGGTTGCATGAACTGCGCAGCGCCTTGCGCAAGGCGGGGGAATTGCTGGGTGATCCCACCCGTGAAAGCGGCGAGGTGACGTTGCGGCCGCACCGCGTCGGCGATGTCGGCTGGGTCGTGCAGCGCCAGGCCCAACTTTATGCCGAGGAATATGGCTGGACGATCGAGTTCGAGGCCATGCTCGCCGAGATCGGCGCCGATTTCATTCGCAATTTCGTGCCCGGCCGCGATTTCTGCTGGATCGCCGAGCGCGGTGGTCAGCCGGTCGGCGCGGTGTTCCTGGTTCATCAGGATGATAAGGTGGCCAAGCTGAGAATGC
>NZ_RZPF01000725.1:0-3267 GCF_004022735.1 Mesorhizobium sp. M7A.F.Ca.AU.001.01.1.1 | reverse complement strand
GCATCGACGACGAGCCCCGCGCCTTTTCCGGCGGCATGCGCCAGCGCCTGCAGATTGCCCGCAACCTCGTCACCGGGCCGCGCCTGGTGTTCATGGATGAGCCAACAGGCGGCCTCGATGTCTCGGTGCAAGCCCGCCTGCTCGACCTGCTGCGTGGTCTGGTCACCGATCTCGGTCTGGCGGCCATCGTCGTCACCCACGACCTTGCCGTGGCGCGGCTCTTGTCGCAGCGCATGATGGTGATGAAGGACGGCCGCGTCGTCGAAAGCGGCCTCACCGACCGCGTGCTCGACGACCCGCGCGCGCCTTACACGCAATTGCTTGTTTCCTCGATTTTGCAGGTTTGACGATGGCGCCAAGGCACCCCCCTCTGGCCTGCCGGCCATCTCCCCCTCAAGGGGGGAGATTGGCTATCGTCCTCGGTTTCGCCACTCTCCAACGTTGCAGAACAAGCGCAACGAGAAAGCTGCCGATCTCCCCCCTTGAGGGGGAGATGCCTGGCAAGGCAGAGGGAGGCGTTGGCCCGCAAACGAACGACAATTGGAGGCCCTTCTGATGGCAACCCCCCTCGTTGTCTCCGACGTCGCCAAGAGTTTCACCATGCACCTGCGCGACGGCATCAAACTGCCTGTTGTCGCCGGTGTCTCGTTCTCGATCAGGGCTGGCGAATGCACCGTGCTCGGCGGTCCTTCCGGTGCCGGCAAGAGCTCGATCCTGAAGATGCTCTACGGCAACTACGCCGTCGACGAAGGCCAGATCATCGTCACGCATGATGATGGGCTGATCGACCTCGCCACCGCCAGCCCGCGCACCGTGCTGGCCATACGCCGGCAAACGATCGGCTATGTCAGCCAGTTCCTGCGCACCGTGCCGCGCGTCTCGGCGCTCGACGTCGTCGCCGAACCGCTGGTCGAGCGCGGCGAGAATCGCGAAGCCGCAAGGGACAAGGCGCGCGCCTTGCTGGCGCAGCTCAACCTGCCGGAGAAACTCTGGGCTTTGCCGCCTGCGACCTTCTCCGGCGGCGAGCAGCAGCGCGTCAACATCGCGCGCGGCTTCATCACCGAGCATCCGATCCTGCTGCTCGACGAGCCGACAGCCTCGCTCGATGCCAGGAACCGCGATGTCGTGATCGAACTCATCGCCGCCAAGAAGGCTGCAGGTGTCGCCCTGCTCGGCATCTTCCATGACCACGATGTACGCGAGGCGGTTGCCGACCGCATCATCGACGTCACCGCTTTCGCGCCCGGAAAAATCGCCGCATGACCAGGAAATTGTCCGAGACGCCGCTGGTCCACCCGACGGCGGATGTACAGAATTCGACGCTCGGCCGCTGGACCGAGATCGCCGACCGTAGCCGGGTCTCGGAAAGCGAACTTGGCGACTATTCCTACATGATGCAGGACTGCTCGGTCTGGTGTGCGACGATCGGCAAGTTCGCCAACATCGCGGCCAGCGTGCGCATCAACGCCACCAACCACCCGACCTGGCGGCCGACGCTGCATCACTTCACCTATCGCGCCTCGGACTACTGGGACGATGCCGAGCACGAGAGCGAATTCTTCGCCCAACGCCGCGCCAAGCGGGTCACCATCGGCCACGACACCTGGCTTGGTCACGGCTCGACCATCCTGCCCGGTGTCACCATCGGCGATGGCGCCGCGGTCGGCGCCGGCGCTGTCGTCTCGAAAGATGTAGCGCCCTATACGATCGTCGCCGGCGTGCCGGCAAAGCCGATCCGCGAGCGCTTCGATCGCCGCACGGCCGAACGCTACCAGGCGCTGGCCTGGTGGGACTGGGACCATGCAAGGCTGCGGGCCGCGTTGGATGACTTCCGGGAGCTCGAGGCCGAGGCGTTCTTGGAGAAATATGGCGGATAGCGACGCCAGGAACGGGCTGTCACTGACGCTGGGCAGCGGGGGCAAACCGCCCCCGCCCCTGCTATCCGCATGACGTGCCTCTCGACACCGGCATCGACGCCATGACGGCCCTTGTCTGGAACGCCTGAAGGACGGCCTCGCCATCGCCGGCGCGCGACGGGCGAGTATATGCGCATCAAGTGGTGCCGTCTGGCCACCGGCGCCAGCTCGCCAGGCCTGCATTCCACATCACCTTCGACTGCTGATCCTGGGCCGGCCGCAGACTCCGGCCTGTGGAGCGTAACAAAACTGACATCATCGCGACACGGCAGGTTCATGTGGCTGCGTTAGGCGAGAGCCTGACGATCAATGGTCCCGGACTGGAACCTGCCCCCATGCCAGCAAATTCCGCCACGCTCGAAATCCGCGGTGTCACCCGACGATTTGGCAAGAACACTGCCGTCAGCGACATCAACATCGCGATCCCGCAGGGTCAGATGGTTGGCATTATCGGCCGTTCGGGCGCCGGCAAATCAACCCTCCTTCGCATGATCAACCGTCTCATCGATCCCAGCCAGGGGTCGATTTTTTTTGACGGCGCCGAGGTCTCGAAGCTGAGCGGTTCGCCGCTGCGGCGCTGGCAGCGTGACTGCGCCATGATCTTCCAGCAGTTCAACCTGGTGCCGCGCCTCGACGTGCTGACCAATGTGCTGCTCGGCAAGCTGAACCACCGCTCGACCATCACCAACCTGTTCGGCATGTTCTCCCGCGCCGAATGCGCCGAGGCGGTCGCGGCACTCGAGCGGCTCGACATCGTCCGCACCGCGCTGCAGCCCGCCGGCACCTTGTCGGGCGGCCAGCAGCAGCGCGTCGCCATCGCTCGTGCCATGATGCAGCAGCCCAGAGTGATCCTCGCCGACGAGCCGATCGCCTCGCTCGACCCGCTCAACGCCAAGGTGGTGATGGATTCGCTGCAGGACATCAATTTGCGCGAAGGCATCACCGTCGTCACCAATCTGCACACGCTGGACACCGCCCGCACCTACTGCAACCGCATCATCGGCATGGCTGCCGGCAAGGTCGTCTTCGACGGCCCGCCGGAAGAGCTCAACCGCGAGGCGGTGCGCCTCGTCTACGGCGCCGACAGCAATGGCCAGGAAATCTCCGAGGCCATCACCTCGACCAGCGTTGCCTTCAGCCGAAAGATCGCCGCATCCGCCGGACCGCTCGAGCCCGCATTCCCGGGATATTGAGAGCGGTTGGGATCGCCAGCCCACGTCAAGGGCACCTGTCAAAATCGATAACGCTGCCGGCGCGGGGCCGGAACCTACAGGAGAAATATCCAATGTTCAGGAAGATGGTCTTTGGCGCCGTTTCGGTGCTCGCCATGGCGACCAGCATGGCCCATGCC
>NZ_RZPF01000724.1:0-3267 GCF_004022735.1 Mesorhizobium sp. M7A.F.Ca.AU.001.01.1.1 | reverse complement strand
GCCCGTGGGGCCGCGTGCTGAAGGCGCTACGCGAGGATGAGCGGGCGGCGATCTCGCTTGGCAAGAGCGCGCGTTTCTATCGCGTCCAGGCCTTCGCCGTGGGCGGCGCCATCATGGCACTGGCCGGCGCATTGCAGGCGCATTTCACCGGCTTCATCGCGCCGGACAATTATTTGCCGATCCTGACCTTCCAGGTCTGGGTGATGCTGATCGTGGGCGGCTCGGGCAGCAATCTCGGCGCCGTCATCGGCAGCATCCTGGTCTGGGCGATATGGGCTGGGTCGGGCACGCTGACCAGCATCCTGTTCCCGCCGGAACAGCAGGCTCGTGCCGCCGCGCTGCAGATCGCCGCCATCGGCGTCATGCTCTGCGTTATCCTGCTGGTCCGGCCGAACGGGCTGTTCGGCGACAGGCCACGGCGGCCTTGGCTCGGCAAGCGGACGAAGGGGACTACGGCCAAAAGCGTTTCCCCGTCATGAATGCCGCGGTTCGGCAGGAAGCGCATGGCGCTTCACTCTGGCTTGCCGTCAGCCGCGACCGCCGCAAACGGCCGGCGCTGCAGGGTAAGCTCGATGTCGACCTGGCCATTGTCGGCGGCGGCTTTTCGGGCCTTTCAACCGCGCTGCACGCCGCCGGCAAAGGCCTTTCCGTCGCCGTTCTCGAAGCCGAATTCATCGCCTGGGGCGCAACCGGCAGGAATGCTGGCTTCGTCGTGCCGAACTTCGCCAAGATGGACCCGGCCGACATACTGGCCCATCTCGGACCATCGCGTGGCGAAAGGCTGATCGATTTCGCCGCCGGCAGCGCCGACCTGGTTTTCCGCCTGATCCGGCAGCACGGCATCGACTGCGACGCCGTGCAGAACGGATGGATCCAGCCGGCGCATTCGCCTGCCGCCTTTGAAAAAGTCAAGTCACGTGCCGGGCAGTGGGCACAGCGTGGCCGGCCGGCAGTCACATTGGATCGGCAGGAAGTCGAAGCCCTGACAGGCGTGCCAGGCTATGTCGGCGGCTGGATGGACCGTTCCGGCGGCGTGCTCAATCCGGTCGCCTATGCGCGCGGATTGGCCGATGCGGCGGAGAAGGCCGGCGCAAAGATCTTCGAGCAGACGCGCGTCACCTCGGTTGATCGCATAGCCGATGGCTGGATGCTGAAAATGCCCTCTGGCTCGGTACGCGCGGGCAAGGTGCTGATCGCCACCAACGCCTATGGCTGGTCCCTCAATCCGTCGTTGCAGCGAACCTACTTCCCGCTGAAAGTCTTCCAGATCGCGACAGCGCCGCTACCTCGTGAAGTGCGCAACCGATTGCTTCCCGGCGGGCAAGGTGTCGGTGACACCAGACGCAATCTGTTCACCTTCCGCTTCGACGCCGAAAACCGGCTGATCAGCGGCGGCATGCATATCCTTGGCGCCGGTGCGGATACGCGCGTACCGCAGACGATCTGGCGAAGGCTCGGCCGGCATCTCGGTCTGCCCGACCTGCCGCCGCTTGCCTACAGCTGGTCGGGAATGGCAGCGGTCGAACCGGATTTCCTGCCGCACCTGATCGACCTCGGTCCGGGACTGATCGCCGGTCGCGCCTGCAACGGGCGCGGCATCGCCATGACGACGGCGATGGGCAAGGTTCTGGCCGACTGGGCCGCCGGCACCGACGCCCGCGACCTGCCGCTGCCCTTCGCGCCGCCGGCGCCAATACCGTTCCACGCCGTGCTGCGGCACGCGCCCAACATGCTGCTCGGCTGGAGCATGCTGCGCGACCGGCTGGACGGGACGAGCTAGGCCGACGGCTCCCTGGCAGCGTCAAGGTTTGCAGACAGCACAGCGGCCGCCACGGCGATGTCCTCTTCTATGAAAATCCGCACAGTGGGACCGCTGCGCTGCTCCAGTGCGGCGACGATCTTGCGATGCGCGTCGTTGGACTGCGGGATGTAGCGATCGGCCTGCATCAGCAGCTTGAGATAAGGCCCGACCCGCCCCCAGAGGTCGCGGATCATGTTCAAAAGGATCGGCGCGCCAGCATGCTGGTAGATGGCGAAGTGGAACGCCTCGTTCAATGAGAGATAGGCCCTGGCGTCGCCGGCCTCAATGGCACGCTGCATGCCGGCGAGCGTCGCCTGGATGTCAGCCAGCCCGCTTTCGCTCATCCTGGTCGCCGCCATCTCGCCCGCCAGTCCCTCGACGGCGATGCGGATGCGCGTCAGCTCCTCGAAGGCAGGCGCGGACAGCAACGGCACGATGACCGAGCGGTTGTTCTGCATCTCGAGCAGCCGCTCGGCGACAAGCCTCTGCAGCGCCTCGCGGATCGGTGTCGTCGAGATGCCGAACGTCTCGGCGAGCTTGCGGATGACCAGCGCCTGGCCCGGGCTGAAGCCGCCGGAAATCAGCTCCTGCTTGAGCGCGCCATAGGCGCGGTCATTCAGGGTCTGATGTTCGAGCTTCAGCATGCGCGGGCCGCTCCGATCACCAGTTCGACAGAGCGCGATCGAGCGTCTCGGCCAGTTGCTCGGCATTGTCCCTGGCAAAGGGCAGTGGCGGCCTGATCTTCAGCACATTGCCGCGCGGACCGCAGGACGAGATCAGCACGCCGTCCTCGCGCATGGCTTCGACGACCGCCGATGTCTTGGTGGCGGCCAGAGCCTCGTCGCCGTCCGCCGTCAGCTCGACGCCGAAATAGAGGCCGTTGTGCCTGACATCAGCGACCGCGCCGTGCCGGCCCTGCAGGGCGCGCAGCAGTTCACTCGTATAGGCGCCGACATTGCGCGCATTCTCGATCAGCCCCTCGCCTTCGATGACATCGAGAACGGCGAGGCCGACAGCGGCCGCGACCGGGTTGCCGCCGAAGGTGTTGAAGTAGCCGGTGTTCGAACCGAAGGAGGCGACAAGCTGCGGCCGCACGAGCACGGCGCCCATCGGGTGCCCATCGCCGATCGGCTTGCCCATCGAGACGATGTCAGGCTCGATGCCATAGTTTGCGAAGCCCCACATGCCCTGGCCAAGCCGGCCGAAGCCGGACTGGACCTCATCGGCGATGACGATGCCGCCGGCCTTTTTGACGTGATCCGCCGCTTCGCGCATCACCGCCGCATCGGGAAAGAAGATGCCGTCGCTGGAAAAGGCGGAGTCGAGAAGCAGCGCCGCCGGCTTGATGCCTTTTGCTCGCATGTCCTCTATGGCAGCGGCGACATTTCCGGCGAAATCATGCGCGGCCCGGCCATGGTCGCGGAACGTGTCCGGCGCTGCCACCGTGCGGTGGTGCGCTGGTACCC
>NZ_RZPF01000723.1:0-3276 GCF_004022735.1 Mesorhizobium sp. M7A.F.Ca.AU.001.01.1.1 | reverse complement strand
ACACGGTTGTCGGCGCTATGACCGCAACCTGTTTCCCGCAGAGGGCGGCGGCGGCGCAAGCACGCAAAGCCACCTCTGTCTTGCCGAAGCCAACATCACCGCAGACGAGCCGGTTCATTGTTCTCCCCGAGGAAAGGTCGTCGAGCACAGCGCGGATGGCGGCGGCCTGGTCAGGAGTCTCGGTATAGGGAAATTTCGCCGCAAAACGGGCCAAGTCCGCGCGGGAGGGCTTGATGATCTCGGCGGGCTGGCTGGACCTCATCTCGGCAAGGCCCACCAGGCGCTTGGCCAGCCTGTCGATCTCGCGCAACGCAGCCTCGCGTCGCTTGGGCCAGCCCTCGCCGTTGAGGCGATCGAGCGACACTGCCTCCGGTTCCGAGCCGTAGCGCCATATTTTCCCAAAGTCGTCGACCGGAACCAGCAAGGAAGCCCCGCCATGATATTCCAGCCTGACAACATCCTGGTGCTGACCAGCCAAGTCGACCTGTTCGACCGCCGCGAGCACGCCCAGGCCATGGTCTTCATGGACGACGACGTCGCCGATGCGCAACTCGGGTTCGAGTATGCTTGCGGCCATGCCGGCATCCGCCTTCAACGCAGGGCCAAACAGGTCGGCTGCGGCGACCATCGCGATACCGGATTGCGCGTCGACAAACCCTTCATCGAGGACGAAGCCAGCCTTGAGAAGAGAGCCTCTCGCGGCCGAAAGTATTTGCGGTGAGTCGACCGCTTCCTCAGCCCGCCGGCCTAGCTTTCTATTGAGCAGGCGATCTGCTCGCTGCAGTTCAGAGGCATCGCCGGTCAACACCACCCTGGCCCCGGCGCTTGTCTGCCTTGTCACGAATTCAGCGATTTCGTACCCGGGCCGGGCCAGGCGAAAGAATTTGGGAACTCGCTCGGCAGAAACGGCAAGTCTCGTGGAGCGGTTGCGCACGGAAGCATCCCACTCTTCACGCGACAGGTAAAATTGTTCCGGCAAAGGTTTCTCGCGCCCGGCAGCCTCCTGCCTGGCACGGCGTGCATCCTCGATCAGGTCCAGAATTTTGTCGAGCGGCTGCCCGTCGATACCTTCAAGGAAGGAGATCGAGGCGCTCGACGCAGTGTCGAAGACAGATGGCATCGCGCCATATAATGCGACCAGGCGCTCTTCCATCGACGTCGCGCGCATCGCTGTCAGCTCAGGATGATCACCAGCTTTAAACATCAGCTCGGATGCCGGTCCGACAGCAATCGAGTCTCGAACCTGGTCGCTGAGTTGACTGATCGGATCGTAGGTCTTGAGCTCTCGAATGCAGCTGTCTGGGCCAAGGACGACGCGAACGGGGTCCTCCGCGCCAGCGGGGAAGATGTCCATGAGATCGCCCCGAAAAGCTATTTCACCCGGTTCGTCGACCCTCTCGTCGACGACATAGCCAAAAGCTTCGGACCTTGTTCTGAAATCATCCCGGTCGAACTTTTGTCCCACCTCCAGAATTGCGAAACCGCCAGCAATGACCTGGGCGGGCGGCACCCGCTGCAGACTGGCTTCGATCGACATTACAGCGATGCGCGCACGATCGGGCTTCGTTGCCATGTGACACAACGCACGAAGCCTCCGCCCCATATTGGCGCGTGTGGGCCACACCCTGTCGTAAGGCAGGCAATCCCAGGACGGCAGCAAGATGATCTCCGCGTGCGGCAGGAACTGACGCAAAGCCCCGACGATCTCGTCGGCGCTGCGTTCCGAGGCAGTTATATGGATAATGTGCTTGTGCCGGCTGGCCTCCAGCCCACCGGCCAGCGCTGCCGCGATAGCTGAAGATGGCGGGACGCCGTGCTCTATCGTAAACCCGCTGTCATCCGTGTGATCGATTTGTTCGACATCCGTCCGCGAAATATGCCTGTTCACTGAAATCTCACCTTGTCCCCAGAAGAACGTCAGCACAGCGACCCCGTTCCTGGCGGCGCGCATTAAAGTGTTCCAGGACGGGGCAGCCGGTGCGGCGTTGATGCATTGCTTCCTAGCTGCCCTAAGAACTGGCGGCTGTGAATCACGCTCGACGCCGGCAGAACGCTCTGTGCGTCGGGCCATGCCGCGCGGTGGCCCGTCCGCCGGAGTTAGTATGTGCACATGCTGAATTGCCGAAATGTCGATAACCACGCGAGGGATTGTCGAGAAAGCTGTTCGAGTTCGTCCTCGTCCGTTATCCCAGCTTGGTAGTAAGCCAGGATGCGCGATGCACTCCGTTCTCTCTTGGTTTCGGTCTCGTTTTTTGGGGTTGCTGCGCGCCAAAACGCGGCTCAGGACGGCCAGCTCTGATGGGGTGAAGGCGTCTCTATGCTTGCATCAACTCCGCGCCGCCCGCCTCGGGTGGGGAGCCGAGGCGGGCTGAAGCTGTGGGGATCCAGCTTCCGATGCCGGGCAACAGGCGATTGTGCAAGAGGGATTGTCCGGCGCGGCCCAACGCAGGATGGACAGAATGTTCCGGGAGTTTTGGTGAGGCGAAAATAATTGGCCAAGAGCCAGAAGCACGGCGCAGGATACGGCATGTAAGACTTGCCGGCGTGCGATCCAGTCAGCAGCTCGGGCCAAGATCCGAATCCTGGATGTGAGTTTCTGGACCTTGCTGAGCATTTAAGAGTTGAGGTACGGCCGTTATGATCTGCGGCAGAAAGAAGGGCTTGGTGATCATATTATGCTGTTGGGAACACCTTCGGCTCCCCAGTGTACCTCGCTATCGCCGCTGATACGCTGCCGCGATCGATTGACGTCCTGAGGTCGCCTTGGACAACGCCAAGACGGGCTTGGTGCTTCGACAGCCAAGTGCCAGACGATGAGGACGATTGCAGGCCTACAGCAGCCGCGCGAATGGTTTCTCGCTGTAAGCTCGTGTTGGGTTGGTACGCTGCGGCGGCTTGCCGGCGCGGTCGCTTTGATCAAGCTTCCTGCTGATCTTCAGAAGCCTGCTGGATTTGGGTCATCACCTTTCGGGGATCGACATTCTCTGCCAGTTGCCGCAGCTCTTTGTCGGCCGGGGTGGAGACATTCAGACGCACCGCCAAGGCAGCCACCATCTCGATCAGCCGCGTGGTTTCATGTTCGTTAAGGAGGCTGATCTGCAAATCCAGTTCCGCTCGGCGCTCGCTGTGTTCGGCCATTCTGTTCTGATTGATCAGCACGAAGGTAGACAGGAAGATTGCCTCGACGGAAGCGACCATGGCCAGGATCACGAAAGTTGGGTCCCAAGCTGGGATGGCTGGTATCGCGCCTAGGTTTGCAAGGATCCAGGCGACGAG
>NZ_RZPF01000722.1:0-3277 GCF_004022735.1 Mesorhizobium sp. M7A.F.Ca.AU.001.01.1.1 | reverse complement strand
ATCATCGAGATTGTAGACCAGCATCATCACCCGCGACCCCTCGCCGCCGAAATCCCAGCCGAGCGACGGGCCTTGCCAGAACACTTTGTGGTCGCCGGCATTCTTGGTGTAGAGCGTGCCTTCGCCATAGGTCAGGCCACCGATCAGCGCACCAGAACCCTCTTCGCCCAGCAGATAGCCGTTGGGCAGGCCGTAGGAGGCAAAAATCTTCTCGATCACCGTGGCGAGTCCGCCCGATGTGGCGCCAAAAAATTTGTGACCGGAATCGACAATCTCCTGAGCGGTGTATTCCTGGGCCCGCAGGGCTGAAGTCGAGAAGACGAGAACGCCCAGGAGCGTGACCGCCATTGAGAAGACACGGAGAAAGCTCCGGTCGTAGTATCGGGAAAACATGCTTCCAATCTCCGTCAGGGAGCACCTTCGCCGACGCCTCGCACCCCGTACGGCTCTTTTAGCCGGCCGTTAAGGGTAACTGTTAGGGGCAAATTATGCCGTAATCCTTTTTCAACCATTAAGCTCCCACATGAACATGGCGGTTCGAAGGCTGTTTGGGGTCGCTCAATTGGGGTCGGCAGCCTGCGTGAACACGCCATTTGCCACAACCACAATTTGGATTTGTTGCTGCACGCACGGGCGCTGTGTATTCAGAAAGCCTGAGGAGAGAGTGCGTGATTCGTGTGGCAGGCGACGATCGATCGCCCGGCCATGAGTTGTGAGATTTTGCAGGGATTTTTCGCCGATGGCCGATCTGTTCACCCTTTCCGCACCCGATCTGGCAGCGCTTTTGTGCAGCCGGGTCTGCCACGATATCATCTCGCCGGTCGGCGCGATCAACAACGGGCTCGAATTGCTTGATGAAGGCGGCGCCGATGAGGACGCCATGAAGCTGATCCGTCAGAGCGCCCGCAACGCTTCGGCCCGCCTTCAGTTCGCCCGCATCGCCTTCGGTGCCGCCGGTTCGGCCGGTATGTTGATCGATACCGGCGATGCCGAAGCGGTCGCCATCGCCTTCCTCAAGAACGAAAAGCCGGAACTGACCTGGAACGGGCCCCGCGCGTTGCTGCCCAAGAACAAGGTCAAGCTGCTGCTCAACCTGATCCTCGTCGCCAATGCCGCCATTCCGCGCGGCGGCAAGCTTTCCGTGACGCTGGAAAACCTTGAGACCGAACCGCGTTTCGCGCTTGCGTCGGCTGGCCCGATGCTGCGGGTGCCGCCGAAATTCCTCGAACTGCATTCCGGCCACAAGCCGGAGGAGCCGATCGACGCGCATTCCGTGCAGCCCTATTACACGCTGCTTCTGGCGCGCGAGGCCGGCATGACGATATCGATCCACGCGACGCCGGAAGAAATCGTGCTTTCGGCGGCCTGATGCGCAGCCGATAAAGCGAAGTATTTTTTCATTTAAAGCTGTAATTCCAGCTCATCGACTTGAGATGCGTCTGGTCGTTCAGGCGGCGCCAAAGCATTCGTGAATAAAAGTAGGCACCTGCCCATCTTTATAAAAATTTTACCTAACGCCTTTTCGGCTTCTTTACCAGATTGGCCTATGGTGCGTCCTGGATGCCCCCGACGCTACCGGACTGCCAGAAGGCAAAGAGGACCCGGAAATGAAACGCTGCATGTTCGTCGACGATTCAAGCGTTATCAGGAAGGTTGCAAAACGCATCCTGGGCGGCTCCGAAATGATTGTCATCGAGGCCGCCAGCGGACTTGACGCGCTGGAGATGTGCGCCGCCGACATGCCCGACATCATCGTCGTCGATGGCGCCTTGCCCGACGTACCGGCGGTCGATCTCATCCGTCGCGTCCGCGCCATGGAGAGCCCGATAAGGCCGCAGATCCTGATTTCCCTGGTCGAGCTCGATATTGCTTCGATCATGCGGGCCAAGCGAGCCGGCGCCCAGGGCTATCTCTTGAAGCCGTTCAACCGCCCGCAGTTGCTCGAGCGCTTTCGCACCTTGAAGAGCGCACCTGATTCGGCATCCTTGAGCAACTCCAGAAAAAGTGCGTGACGGTCTTCTGCTCGGAAGCCCAGAAGCAGACCGTTACCAGCCCATCATGCAAAAACCCGGCCGAAGCCGGGTTTTTTATTGAAAAGATTCGAACGATTCGTCGCTCAGGCGCTGACGCGAATGTCTTCCGGTTCGCGCAGCACATAGCCGCGACCCCAGACCGTTTCGATGTAGTTCTGACCGCCCGATGCCGCGTCGAGCTTTTTGCGCAGCTTGCAGATGAAGACGTCGATGATTTTCAGCTCAGGCTCGTCCATGCCGCCATAGAGGTGGTTGAGGAACATTTCCTTGGTCAACGTGGTGCCCTTGCGTAGCGAGAGCAACTCCAGCATCTGGTATTCCTTGCCGGTCAGGTGCACGCGCTGGCCGCCGACTTCGACTGTCTTGGCATCGAGGTTGACCACCAGGTCGCCGGTGGTGATGACCGACTGGGCGTGGCCCTTGGAACGCCGCACGATGGCATGAATGCGGGCAACCAGCTCGTCCTTGTGGAATGGCTTGGTCATGTAGTCGTCTGCGCCGAAGCCGAGGCCGCGCACCTTGTCCTCGATGCCGGCCATGCCGGAGAGGATGAGAATAGGTGTTTTGACCTTGGAAAGGCGAAGCGTTCTCAAGACCTCGTAGCCTGACATGTCAGGCAGGTTGAGGTCGAGAAGAATGATATCGTAGTCGTAGAGCTTGCCTAGATCGACGCCCTCTTCACCGAGATCGGTCGTGTAGACGTTGAAACTTTCCGATTTCAGCATCAGTTCGATGCTTTGTGCGGTTGCACTGTCATCTTCTATCAGCAGAACACGCATTTTATTCCCCTTTTCTGCTGCCGGACCATTTCACGACCCGTCCGGACCCGGAGCAGTGGTTGCCTTGTGCAGAGGCTGCCATTGAATGGTTAACAAATCCTAATTTCCCGTCCATGACGGTACCAGATTTTTTAACCTCTTTCTACACCCTCTTGAATCTAATAACGAATCTCAGAACCAAATTCCTAATGCAACACATTAACAACCTGGACTAAGCGACTCCAGGGACTCATCGACGTCGCTTCCGCATCGGTGGCCGGAATTTTTACCCGGCCTTAAGTCCTGACCCGTATGATTAACAATGCCCGTAAACGAATGGTTACCGCCGGCAAAAAACTTTAGGGTTTTGTTTCCCATAGTTGGGGGAAAGCCGGTGGACACGGGTGCGGCCTGGGCGTTTCCAGGTGGTTTGGACGATAAGTGCGGGTGTGCGTTTCCGGGAGTACCGAATCATGAAGTCACGTG
>NZ_RZPF01000721.1:0-3283 GCF_004022735.1 Mesorhizobium sp. M7A.F.Ca.AU.001.01.1.1 | reverse complement strand
GTTCAGTACGCCGTGGACCGCAAGGCGGTGGTCGATGCTGCCTATTTCGGCCCCGCCGCAACCGCCACCGGCATCATCGCGCCCGGCCTGCCCGGCCATCGCGAGAAGAACCTTTTCGATTTCGACCCAGACCGCGCCCGCGACATGATCGCCAAGGAGGGGCTGGCCGGCACGACGATCACGCTCGACATCCTCAACAAGACCGAGCGGCTGACCGCGGCGCAGGTCGTGCAGTCGAACCTGCAGGATGTCGGCCTCAATGTGGAGATCAAGCAGAACGACAGCGGCACCTTCTGGACGCTTGGCGCCAAGGAAGGCGACTACTGGAAGAAGCTGCAGATGATCATCAGCCGCTTCTCCATGCAGCCGGATCCGAGCTGGGCGACTGCCTGGTTCACCCGCGACCAGATCGGCGTCTGGAACTGGGAGCGGTTTTCCAGCGAGGAATTCGACAAGCTCAATGCCGAAGGCATGGTCGAGCTCGACCCGGCGAAACGCGATGTCATCTACAAGAAGCTGCAGGACCTGATGGAGGAGAACGGCAACTACGTTTTCCTGACGCATGAGGTCACCGGCATCATGAATCGAGACACGCTTGTGGCCGGCCTGAAGCCGAACGGCGAGCCCGTGTTCACCGGCTTCAAACCGGCATGATATCGGAGGGCGGGGCTCGCCCCCACCAAAGACCGTCCGACAGGTACCGAAAATGATCCGCTACGCCCTCAAGCGTCTGTGGCTTGGCGCCATCATCATCAGCGTCGCTATGATGATGATGTTCGCCATGGTCTACCTCATTCCCGGCGACCCGGCCTCCGTCGCGCTGGGGCCACGCGCGACGCCGGAGATGATGGAGGCGCTGCGCGTACGCATGGGCCTCGACCAGCCGGTGTGGCGGCAGTTCCTGCACTTCTACGGATCGGTCCTGCGCGGTGACCTGGGCACCGAGGTTCTGTCGAACCGGCCGGTGCTGGACGTGGTGATCGAGCAGCTTCCGTTCACGCTGGCGCTGGTGGTCGGCGGCATCACCTGGTCGGTGGCGCTTGGCATCCCGCTTGGCTGTATCGCCGCGGTGCGCCGAGGCGGCTTTGTCGATCAGGTGATCGGGGTTCTTTCGGTGGCGATGATCGCGGTGCCGTCCTTCGTCGTCGCCATCTATTCGCTGCTGGTGTTCGCGGTCGCACTGCAATGGCTGCCGGCGATCGGCGCCGGCGAACCGGGCGACCTCGCCAGCCGGCTCCAGCACCTCATCCTGCCGTCGCTGGCGGTCGGGCTTGGCTGGATCGGCTACATCTCGCGCATGGTGCGCGCCTCGATGCTGGAGACGCTGGAGGCCAGCCATATCCGCACGGCGCGCGCCTTCGGCCTGACAGAGCACCGGATCGTCTACACCTACGCGCTGCGCATTGCCGTGCTGCCCACGATCACCCTGCTCGGCGTCGGCATCGGCCACATGCTGTCGTCTTCCGTTTTCGCCGAAATCGTCTTCGCCCGCCCCGGCATCGGCAAGCTGGTCTATGAGGCGATCTCGGTGCGCAACTACCCCATCGTCTCCGGAGCCGTGCTGGTCACCACGGTCTTCTTCGTCCTCGTCAACGTAGCGGCCGACATTCTGGTCGGTATCTTGGATCCCCGTGTCAGATCAAGTTTCAACTGAGCTGTCTTCCGGCGGCAGCCGGTTGTCCGGATTGTGGCGCACCGTGCGCGGCATCATGCGCGAGCCGCTCGGCGCCGTCGGCCTGACGCTGGTGACGCTGGTGGTGCTGTCGGCGGTGTTTGCCAGCGCGCTGACCAGCTATGCGCCGAGCAAGATATCGCCGGCCGAACGCTTCGCTTCGCCGAGCCTGCTGCATCTGCTCGGCACCGACCACCTCGGCCGTGATCTTCTGACCCGGGTGCTCTATGGCGGGCGCGTCGCGCTCTTGATCGCGCTGGGCGCGACAGCGGTGTCGCTGGTCGTCGGCGTGGTGCTCGGGCTGATCGCCGGCTATGGGCCGCGCTGGCTCGACAATGTGCTGCTGCTGATCTTCGACGCCGTGAAGAGCTTTCCCACCGTCATGCTGGCGCTGACGCTGGTCACCCTGTTCGGCCCCTCGCTCTATGCGGTGGTGCTGGTGGTGATGCTGGTCAATGTGCCGGGCTATGCCCGCATCATCAGGACGCAGACGCTGGTGCTGAAGTCGGCCGAACATGTCATGGCGGCGCGCTCGATGGGCGCCAGTGCCGGCCGTATCCTGCGCGTCCATATCCTGCCCAACATCATCGGCCCGATCCTGATCCTGATATCGATGGACATTCCCGTGGTGGTGGCGATCGAGGCCGGCATGAGCTTCCTCGGGCTCGGCGTGCGGCCGCCAACGCCGAGCTGGGGCGCGATCCTCAATGACGGCTTTGCCAACATCCGCGATTCCTACTGGATCGTGATTGCCGGCGGCCTGCCCATCGTGCTGACCACACTCGGCTTCACCTTCTTCGGCGAGACGCTGCGCGACCTCTTCGATCCCCGGCTGAAGGGGCGGTCATGACGGTTCTCGCGATCAAGGATCTGAGCGTCGCCTTCCACACCGAGAGTGGGCGACTGGAGGCGCTGAAGCAGGTGAGTTTTTCCGTGCCGGCCAACCGCAGCGTTGGCGTGGTCGGCGAATCCGGCTGCGGGAAGTCGACGCTCATCAACGCCATTCTCGGCCTGCTCGCCGACAATGGCGAGATATTATCGGGCGACATCATCTTCGAGGGCGACAAGAACCTTGCCCGGCTCGACCCCACCGCGATGCGCGGCCTGCGCGGGCAAAGGATCGCCACCGTTTTCCAGGACCCGATGGGTGCGCTCAACCCGGTGCTGTCGGTGGGGCGGCAGATGCGCGACATCCAGTATCGCTCGGGTCTGTCGAAGCGGGACAAGGATGCGCGCTCGGTCGCCATGCTGCGCAAGGTTCGCATTCCCGATCCGGAAAGCCGGCTGACGCAGTTTCCGCACGAATTCTCCGGCGGCATGAAGCAGCGCATCGCCATCGCCATGGCGCTGATGATGGAGCCAGCGCTGCTGATCGCCGACGAGCCGACCACGGCGCTCGATGCGACGCTGGAGGTGGCCACCATCGAACTGCTCAAGGATCTGCAGCGCGACATCGGCTGCTCGGTGCTGTTCATCTCGCATCATCTGGGCGTGATCGCCGAACTCTGCGACGAGATGATCGTGATGTATGCCGGCGAGGTGGTGGAAAGCGGCACGACCCGCGAGATCTTCCACGACGCCCGCCATCCCTACACGCAGAAGCTGCTGGCC
>NZ_RZPF01000071.1:0-13527 GCF_004022735.1 Mesorhizobium sp. M7A.F.Ca.AU.001.01.1.1 | reverse complement strand
CGTCAATCAGTTCTTCCGGTGTCGCGGCGCGAAGGCTGTGCGGAGCGACGCCGACAACAGCCTGATCCAACGCGCGAACCGATTCGCGGCATTTCTCAACAAGCCGCGAGAATCGATTCACATCGTTGATGAATCGCCGCTGGCCTTCGTTTGGTGCGGCACCGCCGAAAGACGAGTGCGCATAAAACACCGGCAAAAGCGTCAGGCCGATGCCTGCCTCGCCGGCCGCGGCCGCAATGCGCTCGGCCATCTCGGCGAGGTTGGCGTAGGGTTTTCCATCGCGGTCGTGATGCAGATAGTGAAATTCGCCGACGCGGGAAAAACCGGCCTCCAGCATCTCGACATAGAGTTGTGCGGCAACCGCCTCGACCTGATCGGGCGTCATCGACAGGGCGAAACGGTACATCACCTCGCGCCAGCTCCAGAAACTGTCGGCGGAGGGGCCGCGAAGCTCGGCAAGGCCGGCCATGCCGCGCTGGAAGGCGTGGCTGTGCAAATTGGGCATGCCGGGCAACAGGATCGCGTGACGTTCGTCGCCGGCTGCCGCAGCAGCGCCAGGCTGAACGGCTGTGATGCGTCCCTCGGCCAGGGTAAGCCGCACATTTTCGCGCCAGCCATCGGGAAGGAGCGCCTGTTCCGCAAAGATCGCTGCCACTTTTCTCTCCGGTTCTCTGTGTCTCATGCGATGAAGGCACTTGCAGTGCGTTTCAATATGTATATACATAATCGTCATCGATTGAAACGGAAAAGATGATGGCTGCAAAGAGCAAAAGCCGGGCAGGGGATCTTCGTCTGTGGCGCAATGCGCGGCTGACGACAATGGCCGACGGGTCTGCCGGACTTGGCGTCGTCGAACATGGCGCGGTCGCTGCGCGTGACGGCCGCATTGTTTATGCCGGCCCCGAGTCGGAGCTGCCCCCGACACTTGCCCAGGGCGCCGAGACGGTTGATTGCGAGGGCCGCTGGATCACACCCGGCCTGATCGACTGCCACACCCATCTGGTCCATGCCGGCAACCGCGCCAACGAATTCGAGATGCGGCTGGCCGGCGCCACTTATGAAGAGGTCGCCCGGGCTGGTGGCGGCATAGTCTCCTCGGTCAAGTCGCTGCGCGCCGCCAGCGAGAGCGAACTGGTCACCCAATCACTGCCACGCCTCGATGCGCTGATTGCCGAGGGCGTAACCACCGTGGAGGTAAAATCAGGCTACGGCCTGGACCTCGAAAACGAGAAGAAGTCGCTGCGTGCCGCACGGCGGCTGGGCAACCAGCGGCCGGTGACGATCCGCACGACCTTCCTCGGCGCCCACGCGCTGCCGCCGGAAGCCAAGGGTGACAAGGACGCCTTTATCGATCTGGTCGCCAAGGAAATTCTCCCGGCGGTTGCCGCCGAGGGGCTGGCCGATGCCGTCGACGGTTTCTGCGAGGGCATCGCCTTTTCGCCGGAACAGATGGCGCGCGTCTTCGATGCTGCAAAGGCGGCCGGCCTGCCGGTCAAGCTTCATGCCGACCAACTGTCCAATTTGCATGGCGCCGAACTCGCCGCCCGTTACGGTGCGCTGTCGGCCGACCATCTCGAATACACCGATGAGGCAGGTGCAGCGGCGATGGCCAAGGCCGGAACCGTGGCGACGATCCTGCCCGGCGCCTACTATTTCATTCGCGAAACCAAGAAGCCGCCGATCGGCTTGTTTCGCCAGCACGGCGTCAGGATGGCTGTCGCCACCGACAACAATCCCGGCACTTCGCCGCTGACCTCACTGCTTCTGACCATGAACATGGCCGCGACCCTGTTCGGCCTGACCGTCGATGAATGCATTGCCGGCGTCACCCGGGAGGCGGCCCGCGCGCTTGGTTTGCTGGGAGAAACCGGCACGCTGGAAGCCGGAAAATCCGCCGACCTGGCGATCTGGAACATCGAGCGCCCCGCCGAACTCGTCTACCGCATGGGCTTCAACCCGCTGCATGCCCGCATCTGGAGAGGACAATGACCGAACTGACCCTGAAACCCGGCAATGCGACGCTGGCCGACTGGCGCGCCATCTATCGTGGCGCCGTGCCCAAGCTGGACGATGCCTGCCGGCCGAAAATCAAGGCGAGCGCCGAGGCCGTCGCTAGGATAGTCGCCAAGGGCGAGCCGGTCTATGGCATCAACACCGGCTTCGGCAAACTGGCCAGCGTCCGCATCCCGGCCGAGGATCTCGAGACCTTGCAGCGCAACATCGTCCTGTCGCACGCCGCCGGCGTCGGCGAGCCGATGCCGGTTGCCGTTTGCCGGCTGATGATGGCGCTGAAGCTCGCCAGCCTGGCGCAGGGCGCGTCGGGTGTGCGGCCGCAAACCATCGAGTTGCTGGAAGCGATGCTGGCCAACGACGTCATCCCGGTGGTGCCGGCGCAAGGTTCGGTCGGCGCCTCCGGCGACCTTGCCCCGCTATCGCACATGACGGCGGTGATGATCGGCGTCGGCGAATGTTTTACCCCACATGGCCGTTTCCCGGCCAAGGTCGCCTTCGTCTCGCATGGCCTGGAACCGGTGACACTGGGCGCCAAGGAGGGCCTGGCGCTGCTCAACGGCACCCAGTTTTCGACCGCCTATGCGCTGGCCGCCTTGTTCGAGGCCGAAGTGCTCTACCAATCGGCGCTGGTCGCCGGTGCCCTGTCGACCGACGCGGCAAAAGGCTCCGACGCACCCTTTGATCCGCGCATCCATGTGCTGAGAAAGCATCCCGGGCAGGTCGAGACGGCCGACGCCCTGCGCAATCTGATGGCCGGCAGCGCCATCCGTGAATCGCACCGGGTTGGCGACGAACGCGTGCAGGATCCCTATTGCCTGCGCTGCCAGCCGCAGGTGATGGGCGCGGCACTCACCGTGCTGCGCCAGGCGGCCGACACGCTGGGCACCGAAGCCAACGGCGTCACCGACAATCCGCTGATCTTCGCCGAGGATGACACCGCGCTTTCCGGCGGCAATTTCCACGCCGAGCCGGTGGCCTTCGCCGCCGACATGATCGCGCTCGCCGTCTGCGAGATCGGCTCGCTGTCGGAGCGCCGCATCGCCATGCTTGTCGATCCGGCACTTTCCGGCATGCCGGCCTTCCTGACGCCCAAGCCCGGCCTGAACTCCGGCTTCATGATCCCGCAGGTGACGGCGGCGGCGCTCGTTTCCGAAAACAAGCAGAAAGCCTATCCGGCATCAGTCGATTCGATCCCCACCTCGGCCAATCAGGAGGACCATGTTTCGATGGCCGCGCACGGCGCGCGCCGGCTGATCGGCATGGTCGAGAACGCCACCGCGGTGATCGGCATCGAACTGCTGGCCGCGGCCCAAGGCTGCGATTTCCACGCGCCGCTGGCCTCGAGCGACGCCCTGGAGGCGGTGCGCAGGCTGGTGCGGGCCGAAGTGCCGCATCTCGACAATGACCGCCATTTCCACCCCGATATGGAAAAAGCCATCGCCATGGTGCGCAGCGGTGCGGCCATCGAGGCCGCCGGCGGTGTGGCTCTGCCGTCGATTTCCGGAGCGGTGTGATGGCAAGCGCGCCCTGGCTGACGGTCACGCCCGGCACAGCCCCGTTGCTGGTGTCGATACCACACGCCGGCATCGACCTCGCCGGCCTTGAGAATCGGCTGGTCTCGCCCTGGCTCGGCCGCCGCGACTGCGATTGGTGGATCGATAATCTCTATGACTTTGCCGCCGGCCTCGGGGCGACGGTGGTGCACACCGCGATCTCGCGCACCGTCATCGACGTCAACCGCGATCCCTCCGGCGCCTCGCTTTACCCCGGCCAGGCGACGACGGGCCTTTGCCCGACCGAGACCTTCGATGGCGATCCGCTCTATCGCGAGGGCGAAGAACCGGGGCCGTCGGAGATCGACGAGCGTCGCGAGGAATTCTTCGTGCCGTACCATGCCGCCTTGCAGGCCGAGATCGGCCGGTTGCGCGGGCTACACGAAAAGATCGTGCTCTATGACTGCCACTCGATCCGTTCAGTGCTGCCGCGCCTGTTCGAAGGCACGCTGCCGGTTTTCAATCTCGGCACCAATGACGGCAGGAGCGCCGATCCGACGCTGCAGGCGATGGTCGGCCAGATCATGGCCGAAACCGGTGAAACCTTTGTCATCAACGGCCGCTTCAAGGGCGGCTGGATCACACGCCATTTCGGCCAGCCGCAACAAGGCGTGCACGCACTGCAGATGGAACTCTCCAACCGCATCTATATGCGCGAGCCCGATGGCAAGGGCACGCCGGACAATTGGCCGGTGCCCTATGACGCCGAGTTCGCAGCACCGATCCGCGCCACCCTGCGGAAAATCCTCGAGACCGCGACATCCTGGGCGCGTGTCTGACATCAGGTCCTTTATGGAGTGACGCCATGAACAATCCTCGCCACAACATCCGCGAAGTCCGCAGCCCGCGCGGCACCGAAATCAGCGCGCGCTCCTGGCTGACGGAAGCGCCGCTGCGCATGCTGATGAACAATCTCGACCCGGATGTTGCTGAAAATCCCAACGAACTGGTCGTCTATGGCGGCATCGGCCGGGCGGCGCGCACCTGGAATGATTTCGACCGCATCGTCGCCTCCTTGAGGACGCTGGCCGATGACGAGACTTTGCTGGTCCAGTCGGGCAAGCCGGTCGGCGTCTTCCGCACCCATCCGGACGCCCCGCGTGTGCTGATCGCCAACTCCAATTTGGTGCCGCACTGGGCGAATTGGGAAAAGTTCAACGAGCTCGATAAGAAGGGCCTCATGATGTACGGCCAGATGACGGCCGGCTCGTGGATCTACATCGGCACGCAAGGCATCGTGCAGGGCACCTACGAGACCTTCGTCGAGGCCGGTCGCCAGCACTACGGCGGCAATCTCAAGGGAAAATGGATCCTGACCGGCGGTCTCGGCGGCATGGGTGGCGCCCAGCCGCTCGCCGCCGTCATGGCCGGCGCCTGCTGTCTCGCCATCGAATGTAACCCGGACTCGATCGATTTTCGCCTGCGCACCCGCTACGTCGACGAGCGCGCCGAGACGCTCGACGAGGCGCTGGAAAAGATCGAACGCTGGACCAAGGCCGGCGAGGCGAAGTCGGTCGGCCTGCTTGGCAATACGGCCGAGATCGTCCCGGAGATGTTCAGGCGTGGCATTCGCCCCGATATGGTCACCGACCAGACCTCGGCGCATGATCCCATCAACGGCTATCTGCCGAAGGGCTGGACGATGGCCGAGTGGCGCGAGAAGCGCGTCAGCGACCCCAAGGCGGTCGAGAAGGCGGCCCGCGCTTCCATGCGCGAACATGTCGAGGCGATGGTGGCGTTCTGGAACGCCGGCGTGCCAACGCTCGACTATGGCAACAACATCCGCCAGGTGGCCAAGGAGGAGGGGTTCGAGAACGCCTTTGCCTTCCCCGGCTTCGTGCCGGCCTATATCCGTCCGCTGTTCTGCCGCGGCATCGGCCCCTTCCGCTGGGCAGCTCTGTCGGGCGATCCGGAAGACATCTACAAGACCGACGCCAAGGTGCGCGAACTGACGCCCGGCAACACCCATCTGCACAACTGGCTCGACATGGCACGCGAGCGCATCGCCTTCCAGGGCCTGCCGGCGCGCATCTGCTGGGTCGGCCTTGGCGACCGGCATCGGCTCGGCCTCGCCTTCAATGAAATGGTGGCCAAGGGTGAGTTGAAGGCGCCTGTCGTCATCGGTCGCGATCACCTCGATTCCGGCTCGGTCGCCTCGCCGAACCGCGAAACGGAATCGATGAAGGACGGATCGGACGCGGTATCCGACTGGCCGCTGCTCAACGCATTGCTCAACACGGCGTCCGGCGCCACCTGGGTGTCGCTGCACCATGGCGGCGGCGTCGGCATGGGTTTCTCGCAGCACGCCGGCATGGTCATCGTCGCCGACGGCATGCGCGAAGCCGCCAGGCGCCTGGAGCGGGTGTTGTGGAACGACCCGGCGACCGGTGTCATGCGCCACGCCGATGCCGGCTACGAAATCGCCGTCGAATGCGCCAAGGAGCACCAGCTCAACCTGCCCGGCATTCTCGGGTGAGAAACGTCCGGCCGCAGGCAGGCGAAAAGCCGCGGAATCGGCTTTTCGAGTTTCGAACGCCCGTAGCCATAGCGGAGGGCTAGGCATGCGCATCCTGCGGGCAGCCGAATACCGGTCGATGCCGTGGAAGAACGGCGGCGGCGTGACGACGGAAATCGCCGTCTCGCCGCCCGGTGCCGGGCTAAACGATTTCGACTGGCGCGTGTCGATGGCGCGTGTCGAATCGAGCGGTCCGTTCTCGCAATTCGCCGGCATCGATCGCACCCTTGCCGTGCTCGAAGGCGAGGGCATCGTCCTCGAGATTGCCGGCTACCCGCCGAGATCTATAAACAGGACGACCGCCCTGTTTTCTTTCCCGGCCGACGTGCAGACCTCGGCCGCGCTGATCGGCGGACCGATCACCGATCTCAATGTCATGACCCGCCGTAGCCGGATGACGCATTCGGTCGAACGCCTGGTGATTTCGGCCCCCGTGGAAATCCGGACTGAAGCCGGCACAACGCTCATCCTGTGCTTGGACGGCGACATCAGTGTGCCCGCCGCTGAACCGGTTCGCCTCGGGCCGCTCGACACGCTGCTGTCCGGGCCGGTCAGCACCGGCCTGCTTGTCCAACCCGCCCATGAGGCAACGCTGTACGTGATCCGGATCCGCGCCATCGCCGGCAACGATTAACGCTTGTTTCCAAACATGATCGCGGTACCGGCGAAATATAGCGTAAGCTGCTGGCGGCATCACGAAAAAGCCTGAATCCTCTCCGCCGATCTGGCTGGCGGGAAGTGGGGTGCTTGTCTTTGAGTTTTGCTGAGAGACGACGCCCTGTCGTGGTGCGGAAACAAACTTTCGGCAAGTGGGGTTTATGCAACCAATTGCATTTGAACCGGTTTTAGGGCCATTGCCGTGGCGGTGACGCCGCTCAGTGCCCGCTTACGGAATTTTCAATGAATATTCAGACGAATCCTGCCCAAATCGAGAAGACAAGCGCGAGCTTCCCGGCCATCACCGAAGAGCCGATCCGCTCCAATTACCTGCCCGAAGAGCGCCTTCGGCTGCTCGGTGAAAGCCTGGCGAAAGGCGACCTCACAGATCTGTTCGGGCTGACGCCCTTCGATTTTCAGGCCCGTATCCGCGACAGCGCCAAGAAGATTTTGGAAGTCTACCGGTCGACCAATGCGGCGCAGGCGAGGGGCGAGACGATCACGCCGGCGGCACAATGGCTGCTCGACAACAATTACCTGGTCGAAGAGACCATTTTCCAGGTCAAGCGCGACCTGCCGCGCCGCTTCTATCGCCAGCTGCCGACCTTGAAACTGCCTGACGGCGGCAGCGTGCCGCGCGCGCTGGCGCTGGCCTGGACCTATGTCGCACATTCGGACAGTTCCGTTTCGGCGACGATGTTCAAGTCCATCGTCCAGGGTTTTCAGTCGGTCGAGCCGCTGAAGATCGGCGAACTCTGGGCGCTGCCTTCGCTGTTGCGCTTCGTGCTGATCGAAAATCTGCGCCGGCTGGCGGTCAGGGTCAATCGAACCCGTCAGATGCGTCAGATCGCCAACGATGTGGCAGACAAGGTCCTGGCCACCGACGACAGCGCCGACCGGCAGTCGATCCTGTCCAATTTCAGCGCACACGCACAGGACACCACCTTCGCCACCCAGCTGCTCTATCGCCTGCGCGATGGCTCGCAGAATGCCGGCAAGGCTCTGGAATGGCTGGAAGGCGAGCTCGAAAAGACCGGCTCCGATGCCGAGGAAATCATCATTTCCGAACATCACACGTTGTCCAGCGGCAATGTGACGACGGGCAACATCATTCGTGGCCTGCGCCTCATCAACGACGTCGATTGGACCGTGTGGTTCGAAGGCGTCAGCCGCATCGACACCGTGCTGCGCGAGCGTACCGATTTCGCCGCGCTCGACTTCTTCTCGCGCGACCAGTACCGGACCGCGATCGAGGAATTGGCGCGCCGCTCGAACCTTTCGGAATATCGCGTCGCCGAGAAGGCCATCGAGCTGGCCGGCCACGCCGCCAGCGATGGCGACGGCGACGTCGTTTTAACCGGGTCCGCCCACACCGATGTCGGCTTCTTTCTCGTCGGCCCACGCCGGATCGAGCTGGAGAAGGCGATCGGCTATCGACCCACCATCAGCCAGACAGTCAAGCGTGCCTTCCGCAAGACCGGCTGGCTCGGCATCGTCGTACCGGTGTTTGCGCTGACGGCGCTGCTTCTCGTCCTCTCAGGCAACGCGCTTGCCAATCTCGGCCTGTCGGTGCCCTCGATCGTCCTCATGCTGGCGCTTTTTGCCGTGCCGGCCAGCGAGGGCGCGCTCGCCTTCTTCAACACGGTCGTTTCGCTGTTCCTGAAACCGACGCGCCTCGTCGGCTACGATTACCGGCACGGCGTGCCGCCCGAGGCGCGCACGCTGGTGGTGGTTCCGTCGCTGATCGGCTCGCGC
Source organism: Mesorhizobium sp. M7A.F.Ca.AU.001.01.1.1 (assembly GCF_004022735.1). Taxonomy (NCBI): domain Bacteria; kingdom Pseudomonadati; phylum Pseudomonadota; class Alphaproteobacteria; order Hyphomicrobiales; family Phyllobacteriaceae; genus Mesorhizobium; species Mesorhizobium sp. M7A.F.Ca.AU.001.01.1.1. The sequence goes on along the minus strand of NZ_RZPF01000071.1, from coordinate 5,034 downwards.
GACGATGTCGAGGAAAACATCCGCAATATCGAGGTGCATCATCTCGCCAACACGGCCGATGAAATCCATTTCGCGCTGCTGTCGGACTGGCCGGACTCGAAGACCGAGATCGATGCTGCCGACACCGAAATCCTCGAATTCGCGCGTGCCGAGATCGCTCGTCTCAACGCACGCTATCCCTCCGAAGGCGCGCCGCGCTTCTATATCCTGCACCGGCGCCGGCTCTTCAATGCGGCGCAAGGGTCGTGGATGGGCTGGGAGCGCAAGCGCGGCAAGCTGCATGAACTCGACCTTCTGCTGCGCGGCGACAGCGACACCACGTTCCTGCCGCTCGACGTGCCGCTGCCGGAGAACGTCGTCCACGTGATGACGCTCGATGCCGACACGCGCACCACCCGTGACGCGGTCGCCACCCTCGTAGGCAAGCTCTGCCACCCGCTCAACCGGCCGCATTTCGATGCCAGCAAGCGCGTCGTCACCGCCGGCTACGCGATCCTGCAGCCGCGCATCACCGCGTCGCTGACATCAGGCGATGATGCGTCGTTCTTCCAGCGGGTGTTCTCGGCCAATCGCGGCCTCGACCCTTATGTCTTTGCCGTGTCAGATCTCTATCAGGACGTTTTCGGCGACGGGTCCTTCACCGGCAAGGGCCTCTATCACGTCGACGCCTTCGAGGCCGCCCTGCAGGGCCGCATCGAGGAAAACACCATCCTCAGCCACGATCTGCTGGAAGGCGCGCTGGCGCGCTCGGCGCTGGTCACCGACGTCGAACTGGTCGAGGACTATCCGACCCGCTACTCGGTCGACGCCTCGCGCCACCATCGCTGGGCACGCGGCGACTGGCAGTTGCTCGGCTTCATGCTCGATCCGCGCTCCGGCGTGCCGGCGCTGTCGCGCTGGAAGATGATCGACAATCTGCGCCGCTCGCTGACGCCGATCTTCTGGGTGATGGCGGCGATTGCCGGCTGGACGCTGCTGCCCTTCACGCAGGCCGCGCAATGGCAGGCCCTGCTGATCCTCAGCCTGTTCATGGCGCCGACATTCGACATCGTCAACGCCATCCTGCCCAAGAGCGGCGACCAGACGCCACGCGGCCATTTCTCGGCCCTGGCACGCGACGTCGCCTTCGGCACCGCCATGGTGGCGCTGAAGATCGTCCTGATGGCGCACAACGCCTGGATGATGGGCGATGCCATCGTGCGCACGCTCTATCGGTTGTTCGTCAGCCGCCAGAACCTTTTGGAATGGCGCACCGCCTCGCAGGCGCACAAGGCGGGCGACAACGATGTCGGTTCCTATTACGGCATGATGTATGGCGCCGTGATCATCGGCTTCGTCGGCCTTGCCATTCCGGTGCTGGCCGATTCGACCGGCGCCTTCGTTGCCTTCTTCTTCGCGCTGTTCTGGATTGGCTCGCCCGCCATCGCCAGCTGGATCAGCCGTTCGGCTGAAACCGAGGATCGCTTGCGCATATCGCAGGCCGATATCCATACGTTGCGCACGGTGGCGCGGCGCACATGGCATTATTTCGAAAGCTTCGTGACGGCAGAGCATCACCATCTGCCGCCCGACAATTTCCAGGAAAGCCCGGCACCGGTGGTGGCGCCTCGTACTTCGCCGACCAATATCGGCGTCTACCTGCTGTCCGTCGTTTCCGCCCGCGACTTCGGATGGATCAGCCTGTCCGACGCCATCACCCGCATCGACGCCACCATGGCCACGATCGAGGGCATGCCGCGTGAGCGCGGTCACCTCTTCAACTGGTACGACACCACGACACTGAAGCCGCTCTATCCGCTCTACATCTCGGCTGTCGACAGCGGCAATCTCGCCGGCCATCTGGTGGCGGTGGCGGCGGCCTGCGCCGAATGGGCCGAGGCGCCCTCCGTGCACCTCCAGGGCGATTTCGAAGGCATTCTCGACACGGTCACCATCCTCAGCGAAAGCCTCGATGATCTGCCCGACGACCGCCGTCAGTTGCGCCCGCTGCGCCAGCGCCTCGCCGACCGTCTCGACGGCATGCGGCGCGCTGTCGACACCATCAAGGCGCAGCCCGAAATGGCGTCGATCCGCACCATCAACCTGGCCGTGCTGGCCGGCGAGATCCGCAAATTGGCCACCGCCATCCATACCGAGGCGGTGTCGCCCCAAAGCGACGTCATCGTCGACTGGGCGGCAAGGCTGGAAGCCACCTGCGAAGCGCACGTCCATGACGCGCACAGCGACGACAATGCCGTCGAGGCGCTGCGTGCCAAGCTGCTCACCTTACGCGAGCGCACCCGCCGCTATGCCTTCGAGATGGATTTCTCCTTCCTGATGCGGCCGGAGCGCAAGCTGCTGTCGATCGGCTACCGGGTCGAGGAACACCAGCTCGACGAAAGCTGCTACGACCTTCTGGCTTCCGAAGCACGGCTGACCAGCCTGTTCGCCATCGCCAAGGGCGATCTGCCGACCGAGCACTGGTTCAGGCTTGGCCGGCCGATCGTCGAAATCGGTTTCCAGGGCGCGCTGATGTCCTGGTCCGGCTCGATGTTCGAATATCTGATGCCGCCGCTGGTCATGAAGGAGCCGCAGGGCTCGATCCTCAACCAGACCAGCAAGCTGATCATCAAGCGCCAGATCCAGTATGGCCGCCAGAAGAACGTGCCGTGGGGCATTTCGGAGGCCGCCTACAATGCCCGCGACCGCGAACTGACCTATCAATATACCAATTTCGGCGTTCCAGGCCTCGGGCTGAAGCGCGGTCTTGGCCAGAACACGGTGATCGCGCCTTACGCCACCATACTGGCGGCCCAGTTCAATCCGCGTGAAGCCGTGCTGAATCTCGCCCGATTGCGGGAGATCGGGGCGCTCGGCCGCCACGGCTACTACGATGCCGTCGACTTCACGCCACAGCGCGTGCCGGAAGGCACGGACCATGTCGTCGTCCAGAATTATATGGCCCACCATTCGGGCATGTCGATCGCGGCGGTTGCCGACGCCATCTTCGAAGGTCGCATGCGCGACCGCTTCCACAGCGATCCGGTCATCGAATCGGCCGAACTCTTGCTGCAGGAGAGGGCGCCGCGCGACATCCCGACAGCGACCGTCAGGACCGAGGCCGACGAACGCTCCAAGGACGAGACCGAAGTCGACAGCCCCGACACCCGCATCGTGCTCAATCCGCTGCAGTCGCTGCGGTCGACCAACGTCATGTCGAACGGCCGCTATTCGGTGATGGTCAGCGCGACCGGCTCGGGCTACAGCCGCTGGGGCGATCTCTCCGTCACCCGCTGGCAGCCGGATCCGACCGAGGACCGGCTCGGCTCCTACATCTTCCTGCGTGACGCCGGCACCGGCGACTGGTGGTCGGCTACAGCCGAACCGAAGCGAGCCGCCGAGGAAAAGGCGCAGACCTTGTTCTCCGACGACAAGGCGAGCTTCGTCAAATCGGTGGGCACCTTGCGCTCCGAGGTCGAATGCATCGTCATCTCGGAAGGCAATGGCGAGGGCCGTCGGGTCACGCTCTACAATGACGGTCCGTCCGACCGTCACATCGAAGTGACCTCCTTTGCCGAGCTGGTGCTCGGCCTGGAGGCGTCCGACAACGCGCATCCGGCCTTCTCGAAGATGTTCGTGGAAACCGAAATCTCTGCGAACAACGCGGCGATCTTCGCCACGCGGCGCAAGCGCGAGACCAGCGAGCCCGATATCGCCATGGTGCATTTCGTCACCGATCCGTCCGGATCGGCGCGCGACGCCGAGGCCGAGACCGACAGGCGCGCCTTCATCGGCCGTGGCCGCACCATCGTCGACGCAGCCGCTTTCGACCCGGGCGCCAGGCTGGGCGGCCACTCAGGCTTTACGCTCGATCCCGTCGCCTCGCTGCGCCGCCAGGTGCGCGGGCCGGCAAACAAGAAGATATCGCTGACCTTCTGGACGTTTGTCGGCGCCGGCCGTGCCGAACTGGACGAAGCCATCGCCCGCCTCGACCATCCGGAGAGCTTTGCCCGCCAGGCCATGCTTGCCTGGACCCGCAGCCAGGTGCAGACCCGCCATATGGGCCTCAGCCTGACCGATGCCGCCAATGTGCAGAAGCTGGCGCGCTATCTGATCTATCCGGATCCGTTCCTGCGTCTTCCCGCCGAATCCATCGCCTCGGGGCTGGGCAAGCAGTCGAGCCTGTGGCCGACAAGCATTTCCGGCGATTTCCCGATCTTCCTGGTCAGGATCGGCGATGTCGCCGATCTCGAAATCGTCGCCCAGGCGCTGCGGTTCCAGGAATATATGCGCACCCGCGGCATGATGATCGACTTCGTCGTCGTCAACGAGCAGGCGTCCTCCTATGTCCAGGACCTGCAGCGGGCGGTCGAGACGCTGTGCGAAAACAGCCGTCTGCGCGGCAAGGAGCTCGGGCCGCGCCAGCACATTTTCGCGGTGCGCCGCGATCTTATGGACGAGACCACCTACAAGACGCTGCTCGCCGTCGCCCGCGTCGTCCTGCACACGCGCAACGGCACCATCTTCGACCAGATCGAGCGCGCCGAGGCGGCGGCCCTGCAGGCGCGGGATGCTCTGGCAACGTTGCCGATTCCGCGTGAATTGCCGTCGCCGACACCCACGACGCATACTCCTGCCTCGCAGGCGGTGGCCAATGTCAGCGCCGATGGCAGCGGACTCAGCCAATGGAACGGCTTTGGCGGTTTCGACGGCGACGGACGGCACTATGTCGTGCGCCTGGCCGGGCGGCGCACGACGCCGCAGCCGTGGATCAACGTCGTCTCCAACGCCTCGTTCGGGTTCCACACCTCCGCCGAGGGCGCAGCCTTCACCTGGAGCCGAAACAGCCGCGACTACCAATTGACGCCGTGGTCGAATGATCCGGTCTCGAACCGCCCGGGCGAGGGCCTCTATATCTACGATCAGGCCAGCGGCAAGGCATTCTCGCCGCTCGCCGCCATGGTGCGCGATCCCTCGATGACCTACGAGGCCTGGCACGGCCAGGGTTTCTCGACCTTCCGCTCGAAGCGCGGACCGTTGTCGATGGACCTTACC
>NZ_RZPF01000720.1:0-3308 GCF_004022735.1 Mesorhizobium sp. M7A.F.Ca.AU.001.01.1.1 | reverse complement strand
GCGTATTCTCGGGCACGATGCCCATGCCGAGCGCCAGCGCGCCGATGATCGACAGCGTCAGATAGCCATGCGCGATCGTCGTGCGGAACGGGCTTTGCCGCCGCGCCCTTTCAGGGTCGACATGAATCCATTGATGGTCGCCGGTGCATTCAGCGAACTGATCGATGCGGTTCTGGTCGACCGTCGTCCACTCCGACACGCCGAGTTCCAGCCCGGCCATCGTCCTCAACTGCTCGTAGGTAGGCGGCGTTTTAGGCCGTATTTCGTTCATTCCTGGTTTCCCGATCGCTTCCAGAGCCTCCGGACCACGAACTGACGGCCTCTGTCAATTCGCTCTACACGAATCCGTTCCGTCGATTTCGGCCGCAATCGTGCCACGCCGCCGGCGCAGTCGCAGGCCAACTCGGGCTTTCCGGTCTTCAGGGCGGCCGGCAGCCATGAACCGGTCCCGGCCACATCCGCTACTTCTTCTCGTAGCCGGCGCGGATTTCCTCCATCGCCTCCTTGATGCGGGTGCGCAGGATGTCGACCGATTCGGCACCGGATTTCTTGACCAGTTCAGCCACTTCGCCGGCATTTTTCAACGCGGCCTCGAAGGACTTTCTGGCAAACTCCGTCTGTTTGGCCATCAGTTCCTGCGGATTGCCCGGCGCCCTGTAGCTTTGCGCCATATCGGTGACCTCGCGCAGCGTATCCTGCAGCATCTCGCGCTGCCGGGACAACAGCGAGGTGGCGCCGGCGGCACCGGCTCGTGCCGATTTCTCCAGCGCTTCGAGGTTCTTGCGATGATGGGCGAGGATCGCCTCGACATCGACATTCGGCACCTTCAGGTCGCGGCCGAACCTGCCGAACATGTCCATGAAGGAATCGGATTCCGGTTGTTTTGCCATGCTTGTTTGCTCCCCTTTGCCGCGGATGCGGGCACCCTCGGATGGAGAATAACACTCGCGTGCCGTGAGTCCATTCGGACGCGGAGGAATGAGCGCCAGTCTGGCCGCGCATCAATTCACGAGGAACAGCCGCTCGGCCACATAGAGCACGACACCGGCGAGGCCGCCGATGATCATGCCGTTGAAGCGGATGTACTGCAGGTCCCGGCCGATGTTCATCTCGATCAGCCGCGTCAGTTGCGCGAGGTCCCAGCGTTTGACCTGGTCGGCGATGAATGTCGACACGCCGGCCTTCTGGCTCTCCACGAACGACGCCAGCGCCACCACGAACCCCTGGTTCATGTCGGCCCGGATCTGCGCATCGCCGGCAAGATGCCGGCCGACCTCGACGAACATGTTGGCGAGGTGCGCACGGATGACCGAATTCGGCGCCTTGGCATCCTGCTCGATGAACTGGCTGAGGCTTGCCCACATGTCGCCGGCCAATCCCTTGACCTCCGGCCGGCCCAGGAAGTCGCGCTTCAGCTTTTCGGCCCGTTTGGCGTATTGTTTCGATGTCCTCAGCTTATCGATGAAGCCTTGGGCGAAGCTGTCGAATTCGGCGCGCAGCGGGTGGTCGGGATCGGCCCTCACTTCGTCGAGCAGCGAGCCCGCCGAGGCGACGATCTTCTTCAGGAGATAGGCGTCGGCGCGGAACAGGTTGAACAGCGACGGCAGTTCCTCGCGGATTTTTTCGCGCATCGTTGCCAGCGCTTTTTCGTCATTGAGGAACCGCCCGATCACCTTGGTGAATTCGTCGAACAATTTCTGATGGCGGCGATCATCGGTAAGCGCCGAGAGCAGTTCGGCGGCCAGCGGCGCCAGCGGCACCTTTTCGATCTGTTCGAGCATGCGGCTGGTGACGAAGCCGCGCAGGCCGGATTGCTCTATCGCCGCAAGCGTCTGCGGCACCAGCCGCACGATGAAGCGCGACAGGCCGGCGGCGCGCTCCGTATCGGCCAGCCAATCGGCGACCAGCGCCGAAAAATCGACCTCGGCAAGCTTTTCACGCACCGGTTCGGGCGCCAGAAAGTTGACCTCGATGAAGCGGCCGAGATTGTCGGCGATGCGGTTCTGGTTCTCGGGGATAATGGCGGTGTGCGGGATCGGCAGCCCCAGCGGCCTTCGAAACAGCGCCACCACCGCGTACCAGTCGGCGAGGCCGCCGATGGTCGCCGCCTCGGCAAAGGCAGCGACGAAGCCGAGCCACGCATGGATGTGCTCGAACGATTTGGCGAGCGCAAACACCAGTACGCAAAGCGCCAGCGCGGCCGCCGCGAGGAATTTCGTCCGCCGCAACGCGGAAAGCTTCGCATCCGCTTCGGCATCGAAACGGACCGGCGTCAAGGGCGAAGCCGATTGTGACATGGGTGAGCCGCTCCTCGTCGATCTCAGCCTATCTAGTGTTCCGACGGCCGAAATACCCGCGACAGCCGGTTTCGCCCGGCATCTTGCCCGGCTGCGCACACAAAGTTGAGGAGAAAATTCATCTATCGCGCCAAGCTAGTCTGGAATTATTCCAAGGTATAGGCCATATTCCGCCTGGGCCAATGTGGCGAATCCGGAATTTCGGGTCAAAGCCGCATCAGCAAAATTTCCAGATCTGGCGTGGGTTGCACCGCCCCAGTGCCTTGTGAGGACAATATGCGGCTTACGCGCCAGACCAACTATGCCATGCGCATCTTGATGTATTGCGCGGCAAATGACGACCGATTGAGCCGTATTCCCGAGATCGCGGCCGCCTATTCTGTGTCGGAGCTTTTCCTGTTCAAGATCCTGCAGCCGCTGGTCGAGCACGGCCTCGTCCAGACCGTGCGTGGCAGGAATGGCGGCGTCAAGCTTGGCCGGGCGGCCGAAGCCATCAGCCTGTTCGATGTCGTGCGCGTGACGGAAGAGAGCTTCGCCATGGCCGAATGCTTCGAGAACGATGCCGCCGAATGCCCGCTCGTCGACAGCTGCGCGCTGAACTCGGCGCTGCGCGAGGCCCTGAATGCGTTTTTCGCAGTGCTCGCCCGCTATACGATCGCCGATCTGGTAGCGGCGCGGCCGAATGTACGCAACCTGCTCGGCATCGACATGCTGATGGAGCGCCGCGCCCCGGCTGCCTAGCGTATTTCTCCCCGTTCTGCGGAGAGAAATGCCCGGCAGGGCAATGAGGGGCGGCGCCGACTTCGACAATTGGCGGGAGAAGCGCAGGAAACCGCCATTCGCAGGCCCGGCCTCACCTGAATATCAATAGACCGCCGACTGCGGCAGCACGAACGGCATATTGCCCGCCGGCAGCACGCCGACCTTGAGCCGGCAGTCGAACACTTTCTCGATCAGATCATCGCTCAGCACGTCCCGCGGCGATCCGGCGGCGGCCAGCCGGCCGCGATG
>NZ_RZPF01000719.1:0-3308 GCF_004022735.1 Mesorhizobium sp. M7A.F.Ca.AU.001.01.1.1 | reverse complement strand
CCTTTGAAGATGGCGGCGCCCGCCACCAGCACGTCGGCGCCGGCAGCGGTGACCAGCGGCGCGGTTTCGGCTGAAACACCGCCGTCGATCTCGATTCGGATTGGCCGGCCTCCGATGAGGGCCTTGACCCGCTTCACCTTGTCGACGATCGCTGGGATGAAGGCCTGGCCGCCGAAGCCCGGATTGACGGTCATGATCAGGATCAGGTCGAGCCGGTCGAGCACGTATTCGACCACGCTTTCCGGCGTCGCCGGATTGAGCGACACACCGGCCTTCTTGCCAAGATTCCTGATGGTCTGCAGCGAGCGGTCAAGATGCGGGCCGGCCTCGGCATGGACGGTCAAACCGTCGCAGCCGGCCTCGGCGAAAGCGGCCAGATAGGGGTCGGCCGGGGCAATCATCAGATGGCAGTCGAAGAAGGCCTTGGTGCGGTTGCGGATCGCCTTGATCACTGGCGGGCCAAAGGTGATGTTGGGCACGAAATGCCCGTCCATAACATCGAGATGTATCCAGTCGGCGCCGGCTGCCGCTACCGCTTCGACCTCATCGCCGAGTTTGGAAAAATCCGATGCCAGCACCGATGGTGCAATCAGGGTCTTTCTGCTCATGGATGCGGCCTTTCCGAGTGTCCTTCTCGTTGGCCACCCTATCGACTGCCTAATGCGCCGCAGCCGACTTGTCGAGGGTGCAGGCGCGGTCGATGCGCAGGCTGGGACGCGTGCCGTTATCCGCGATCATGCTGCGGCCAATTCCCGCTTGTCCCCACAGCCGCGAAGAAAAACCCGCCGGATTGCTCCGGCGGGGTTTCTGGTCTCGTGTCGAGCAGGTGGTTATTGCTGCTGGAGCTTCAGGATTCTGTCTGGAACCTGGTCCTGCCGCTGTTCGACCTGCGGCCTGCGCCTGCAGCACCTGCTGCAGCAGCAGGCCGGGGTTCAGCTCCAGCGACGGTTGTCCGCGGACCGCCCGGCAGTTCGGGTAGCGCCCGATCGTGCCTTCCGGGCAGCGCCTCCTGATGATCGGCTGGCACTGGCCATCGATCATCTGCGAGCCCGGTGCGCATTCCACCTCCTGCCTGCGGCATGCGCCGTTGATCACCTCGGTGCCGCGCGGGCAGACACATTCGCCGCGCTTGTTGTGGACCTGGCCGCGTACGTCGCACTGCTCCTGCGTCGGCTGCTTGCGCCGGCAGGCATTGCCCCGCACCTCGGTACCCCTCGGGCAGACACAATTGCCGTCGGCGTCGTGGACCTGGCCACGGATGGTGCACTGGTCAGGCCTTGGCCGGATCGGGCGGCAGGCGCCGTTTCTGACCTCGTTGCCTTGCGGGCAGACGCAGTCTCCGTCCGCGTCGTGGACCTGGCCACGGATGATGCACTGCTCAGGCTTCGGCCGGATCGGACGGCAGGCGCCATTGCGCACCTCGGTCCCTCGCGGGCAGACACAGTCTCCATCGGCATCGTGGACCTGGCCACGGATCGTGCACTGCTCCGGCTTTGGCTGGATCGGGCGGCAGGCATTGCCCCTGATCTCGGTTCCCCTGGGGCAAACACAATCGCCATCCGCATTGTGGACCTGGCCACGGATAGTGCACTGCTCGGGCTTGTCGGTCCTGACGCACCTGCCGTTCTCGAGCCCGGTTCCGCGTGGGCAGACGCAGCGTCCGTCCTCGGTGCGGATCTGGCCCTCGAGCAGCACACAGCGTTTCGGCTGTTCCGGCTTCGGCACGATACCACCGCCCGGCGAGCACTGGCCGTTGCGGTAGGTGGTGCCTTCGGGGCAAACGCAGCGGCCGGCATCGTTCATGACGAAGCCTTGCGAGCATTCCTTCCTCGTCTCCTGGCTAATGGTGAAGGGATGGCAGGCATAGGCCTTGCCGCGATCGCCCTGCACATTGGTCTGATCGCCGCCAAGCACGTCGCCACCGCCCTGCACCCGTGTGTCGGGAGACAGCACGCCGACGCAATTCTGGCCGCTGACATTGCCCTGCAGATTGGCCAGGCGGCCGTCGTCGGGAATGACCACGGTGACATGGTGTACCCGGCTTTCGCCGGCGCCGAGCGTCAGGTTGGCAATGCAGGACGCAGGCAAGGTTGCCGGTTCCGGCGAGCAGCCGAAGGGCGGATCGATCGAGGTGATCTCAACGCCTTCCAGCCTGCCGAGCCCCTCCACGCCGATCGCATCGCCGATGCGGACCGGCCCGGAGAAGGCGGTCGCTCCGTCATTGATGATGGTGATCTCGAACGAGCAGGGTTGGCCGAGCCTGCATTCGCGGTCGCCGGTCTTTTCGACACGGATGGTCGAAGAACCGCCGCCCTTGGCGCAGGCCTGGCCAAAGGGATAGACGACGTCGTCGCCCGGCGCAGGCCCATAGGAGCCGCGCGCGCAGTTTTCGAACGCGCCATTCGCCGAGACCGTCACGTCGAAGTGGCGGCTGGTTCCAGGTGTCATGACGGCACCGGGAATCTGGCACGACAGCGCATTGGCCGGAACCGGTCCGCACGCCCATTCCGCGCCGTCGGGGGTGACGGTCTGGATCTGGACGGGCGCGCCGCCGGCCACCAGCGTGGCGGCATCGTTGACCCGCACCGGACCGGTGGGGGCAGCGGTGCCAAGGCTGGTGACGGTGATGCGGCAAGAGACGACCGCGGCACCGGCGAGCGAGCCGTTGCACACCTTGGTGATGCGCAGGGTCGGCTTGCCGCCATTGGGATGACGGAAGCGTTCCTTGGCGCAGGCCTTGTTGTTGGTGAGGTCGTTTTCCCCGGGGATGGGCTTCACCTCAGCGCAATTCTCGACAGTGTCCGACTGGTAGCCGGCCGGCATGACCGCCTTCACGAAGATCGGCGTCGAGGCGCCCGCAGGCAGCGAGATGCCGGCATTGTCGCAACGGAACTGGCCGGGGCCGTTCGGTCCGCATGTCCAGGGCGGGTTCGGGCCGAAGGTCGAGGACGACGGCGCGCCGCCGGGATAATTGTCGATGACCGTCAGCGGTCCATTGTAGGTGGCGCTGCCGTTGTTGATGATGTCGATCACGAAGGTGCAGATGCCGTCGGCCGAGCAGACCGGGACGCGGGCACGCTTCTTCAGGATCAGGTCGACCTTCTTCTCCACCGGCGGCCGGCAGTCGCGGTCACGGTCGCCGCGCCGGCAGATCGGGATCGAGGCACAGCCGCGATCGTTCGACTGGCTGCCGAACAGCGGCTTGCCGCTGGCGCCATAATTGTAGGTGGCGCAGTTGCGTAAAGCACCGCCTTGCCAGCCTCCGGCCGGCTTGAAGCCGAGCTTGAGGTCGACGGAGGCCCCCGGAT
>NZ_RZPF01000718.1:0-3321 GCF_004022735.1 Mesorhizobium sp. M7A.F.Ca.AU.001.01.1.1 | reverse complement strand
ATATGGGGCATCGTGAAACGGCTCCCGTCAAAAAGAGCCCGGCCGCCAAGCCGGCTCGCCGCCGCAAGGTTGCCGACCAGGAATAGCATTGCCGCTTGCCATTGCCGGCGCCGGCACTGAAAAAGGTCCCGTGACCGTCGCGGGACCTTTTTCATGACCTTTGTCCTCTATGCCGCCGCCGCTCTGGCCGAGATCGCCGGCTGCTTTTCATTCTGGGCCTGGTGGCGGCTGGAGAAGTCGCCGCTTTGGCTGCTTCCCGGCCTCGCCTCGCTTGCCCTGTTCGGCTTCCTGCTGGCGCTGGTCGACACGTCAGCCGCCGGTCGCGCCTACGCCGCCTATGGCGGCATCTACATCGTGGCGTCGCTTGGCTGGCTGTGGCTGGTTGAAGGCGTTCGCCCCGACCGCTGGGATCTTGCCGGTGCCGCGCTCTGCATTGCCGGTGCTTCGGTGATCCTTCTCGTCCCGCGGGGCGCTTGAGATGGAGTTGCCTGCCTCCCTTCGCCAAGGTGTCGAGCGTCTGCTCGAAAACGTTCCGCTGGCGGTACTCAAGCAAGCGGCAAAGACGCTGTCCGACCGCTACCGCGCCGAGTTGCGCGACGGCCGTCTGCACATGGCCGAGGATCTGGCGGTGAAGGCCTATCTGGCGACGCGGCTGCCGGCGACCTATGCCGCGATCCGTGCCAGCCTCGACGCGCTGAGCGACGCCAAGCCTGCCTTTCAGCCCAGGACCTTGCTCGATGTCGGCGCCGGCCCTGGCACGGTGCTTTGGGCCGCGACCGATCTGTGGCCCGATCTCGAACAGGCGGTGTTGTTCGAAGCCAGTGCCGCCGTGCGTAAGGTCGGCGAGACGCTTGCCGGCAACACTATTGCCGCCCAGAGCAGATGGCTGGCCGGTGATGCCACCATCGACCTTGCTGACATCGAGCCGGCCGATCTGGTCACGTGCGCTTATGTGCTCGATGAAATCGCGCCGGCATCGCTGCCGAAACTCATCGACCGGCTCTGGCAACTCACTGGCGACACGCTCCTGATCGTCGAGCCCGGCACCCCCGCCGGCTGGCAGCGCATCCTTGCCGTGCGCCGGCAGCTGATCGAGGCGGGCGCGCATGTGCTTGCGCCTTGCGCGCATCAGGCGCCCTGCCCGCTGGTCCAGCCCGACTGGTGCCATTTTTCCCGCCGCGTCGCCCGCTCGCGCCTGCATCGGCTGGCCAAGGATGCCGACGTGCCGTGGGAAGACGAGAAATTCATCTACGTCGCGGCTTCTCGCGACGGCCCCACATCACACCAGGCACGAGTTCTTGCGCCACCGAAATCCGGCTCCGGCAAGGTTCTGCTCAAGCTTTGCCAGGACGACGGCACCGCCACCGAGCGCTTGTTCACCAAGCGCGACGGCGCCGACTTCAAGTTGGCCCGGCGATTGGACTGGGGCGACAGGCTGGACAACATCGCAAAATGAACAGTGCCATTGTTCTTGCTTTGTTCCGACGAGTCAGATAGAGATCCACGCCCTGTCGAGTCAACCGGAATCGGGGCACGCGAATACTCTCCTGTGGACGATTGGTTGTTCCTGTGAACAACGGGCATCAAGGTTCTTTGGTTGGGTAGTGATGCAGAAAGGTCAGCACCGACTCATCACGTTCTGATATCGAAAGGCCGGGATTGAAATCGGGGATATCATGGCAGAGGCAGCGCGAAAATTCGGCGTCGCGGAAACACCGCTTTATCGTGAAGCGCCAAACAACATCGAGGCCGAGCAGGCGTTGCTCGGCGCCATCCTCGTCAACAACGACGCCTTCTACCGCGTCTCTGACTTCCTCAAGGCCAGCCATTTCTACGAGCCGCTGCACCGCAAGATCTATGAGGTGGCGTCCGAGTTCATCCGTATGGGCAAGGTGGCGACGCCGATCACACTGAAAACCTTCCTGCCGGCCGACGAGAAGGTTGGGGACATGACGATGGCGCAATATGTCGTGCGGCTGGCGGTCGAGGCTGTGACCGTCGTCAACGCCACCGACTATGGCCGCGCCATCTATGACCTTGCGACGCGCCGCGCGCTGATCACCGTCGGCGAAGACATGGTCAACATCGCCTATGACGCGCCGGTCGACATGGCACCCGGCGAACAGATCGAGGATGCCGAGCGGCGGCTGTTCGAGCTGGCCGAAAACGGCCGCTACGATGGCGGTTTCGAAAGCTTTTCCGATGCGTTGAAGAATGCCGTCGACATGGCCAGCGCGGCCTATATGCGCGATGGCCACCTGTCCGGCATTGCCACCGGCCTGCGCGATCTCGACCATCGCATGGGTGGCCTGCAGCCTTCGGATTTGATCATCATCGCCGGCCGCCCAGGCATGGGCAAGACGTCGCTGGCCACCAACATCGCCTACAACATCGCTGCCGCCTATGAGCCTGCCCAACAGGCCGACGGCTCCGTCAAGGCGGCCAATGGCGGCGTCGTCGGCTTCTTCTCGCTTGAAATGTCGTCGGAGCAGCTGGCCACCCGCATCATCTCCGAGCAGACCGAGATTCCATCATCGAAAATCCGGCGCGGCGATTTGACGGAAGCCGATTTCGGCAAGCTTGTCGCCTACACGCAGGAGAACCACAAGCGCCCGCTCTACATCGACCAGACGGGTGGTATCTCGATCGCCCAGCTCGCGGCGCGCGCCCGCCGCCTCAAGCGCCAGCGCGGGCTGGACCTGATGGTCATCGACTATATCCAGCTGATGCAGGGTTCATCTGCCAAGGCGTCGCAGAACCGCGTCCAGGAAATCACCGAGATCACCACCGGACTGAAGGCGCTCGGCAAGGAGTTGGGCGTGCCGATCATCGCGCTCTCACAGCTCTCGCGTCAAGTCGAAAGCCGCGACGACAAACATCCGCAGCTGTCCGACCTGCGCGAATCGGGCTCGATCGAGCAGGACGCCGACGTCGTGCTGTTCGTGTACCGCGAGGAATATTACATCAAGAACAAGGAGCCGGAGAAAGGCACGCCCGAGCATCTCGCCTGGGAGACGAAGATGATCGAGGTCCAGGGCAAGGCCGAAGTGATCATAGCCAAGCAGCGCCATGGACCGACCGGCACCGTCAGCCTTGCCTTCCAGGGCGAGTTCACCCGCTTCTCCGACCTCGCCGAGGAGCATCATCTGCCGGAAAGGTTCGAGTGACCTATTGAGACAGGTCCCATTCCTTGGCGCCCCCCTCTGTCCTGCCGGACATCTCCCCCTCAAGGGGGGAGATCGGATGGCATCGACGCTTTCGCCAATTTTTGGCGTTGAAAAGAAGGCGCAAGCGCTGAAGCTGCAAATCTCCCCCCTGGAG
>NZ_RZPF01000717.1:0-3330 GCF_004022735.1 Mesorhizobium sp. M7A.F.Ca.AU.001.01.1.1 | reverse complement strand
CAGCACACTTTTATTCTCGATGGTGGACTGTGGTCGAAGAAAATCCCCGTGATTCATCGGCCTCTTGCGAGTGCCAATCCTCCGGCTTCGCCCTCGTCGCTGTCCTTGTCTTCCTCCTCATCGTCTCCGCCATCACCTCGACCTTCGCCCTGACCGCCTGGACGCGGCTCAAGATCGCTTCGAATGAGACCGAAAGCCAGCGGTTCGGCCTGCTCGCCGAAGGCCTGACCAACGTGCTGGCCGCGCGCCTGTCGAGCGCCGGGCCGGACATCGGGTTGCCGCTCAATTTCGAGCCAGTCTCCTGCGTGGTCGGCGATCTGACGGTCGTGATGCGGTTGCAGGGGCATTCGGGCCTGATCGATCTCAACGCCGCCGATCACAATCTGCTTGCCCAGGGTTTCGCTTCGCTCGGCGTCGATCCGGAGATGTCCAACTGGCTTGCGATCGCGGTCGAATATTCCCGCAGCGGCGCCAGCATCTTTGCCGCGGTGGCCACGCAAAAGGTCGAAGTCGTGGGTGGTTTCAAGCATGCACCGTTCGAATCCGTGGCTGAGCTGCAGGACTTTTCCAGGCTGCGCTCGATTTCTTTGCCTGATCTCTACAGCACATTCACGGTCAATTCGCGGCGCGGCGATCTGGTCGTAAGTCGAGCCGGCCCCACGCTGGCCAACTTCGTCAAGGCCGGAACATCGGCAGGTGCAAAGATACCCGAGCAGGCCTTCACGATCGAGGTTTCCGTCAGCCGGCGAGGCTCGGCCATCGTCGGTTCCGCCGGCTATGTCTTCGAAAGCCGTTCGGGCGATCAAGCAAGCCTGCTCCGCACTGCAGCGGTTTTGGGAACGATAGGCGCCAAGATAAGGGGCGTGCCTCACCCAAGGCGGTAGACGTCAGGCGCCGGTCTTGATGTAGCTCTTGTAGATCCAGCCGGTCTTGCCGTTGTAGGTGATCTGGCACCATTTCTTGCAGCTCATCACCTGCACCGAGGTTTTGGCTGGCACCGTACCGATGGCGGCGGCATTTTTCTTCGGGCCGCTTCGCATGGTCACGGCCCTCAGGATGCGTCCTGTTCCGGCGGCTGCGGCTTTCCTTGGCTTCGCCTTGGCCTGGCTGTCATCACCTTCTGCCGCGGGCTCTTGAGCCGGCACTTGCGGTTGCACCTCGGGAATGGCGGCGGTTTGTGCGCCGTCGGGATGGTTGCCCGCGGTTGCGCCGGGCGCGGCTACCTTGGCAAGTTCGGTGGCGGCATCGGTATCGGCTGCCGGCTGCGCGAATGCCGCCGTTTGCTTGTCGGGTGCCTTGTCCGCCACCTGGCTGGGAGCAGTCGAATCGGACGCGGATGCGGCCTTCAGCTGGGAACCGGTCCAGCGCGGGTCATTGGCGGCGAGTGCGGGAATGTTGTCTTGCGCGGCCGCCACAGTTGTTGGAATTGCGTCGGACTTGCGCGCCTGCGGTACGGCTGCCGCAGCGACCGCGGCCCCAACCGGGGTTATTTTCGTCGTCTTCACCGGAACCGTTGGAATGGTCTGTTCGGGGCTCGCTGCCGCTTGCCTGTCGCTGGCCGGCAGCGCCAGCCACAGCGCCACGGCGGCGACGCCAAGCAGTGCGGCGGTGCCGATCGCGGCAATCACCAGATGCGAGTTCGAACGGACTTCCTGCCAGAAGGACGGCCGCATGTCGTATCCGAACTGCATGGCAAAGCGCCGACGTTCCGGCGTACCGAAACTGAAGGGCTCTCTCACTCTTGCCACCTCCATAAGCGGGCCGACGTTCTTTCAATCGGTGCCGGAAGTCCGGCGTCTGATCCGCATCGGTCCCAAAAACAACGCGGGCAGGCCCGCAACAATCCCCGAACAATCGCCCAGAACCGGCAGCTTTCGCCTGCGATTGTGGCATCAGTACGCCAACATAGAGGATTCTGCGCCTTTGCGGGAAATTGCGCAATGCGTCGCACGGGCAACAAATGTTACAACAAATATTACAATATTACATCAGGCCGGCCGGCTAGATCCTGTCGCGCAGCGCAAACCAGTTGAGCGCCAGGAACAGCAGCGGCGTGCGGAAACGCCGGCCGCCAGGGAAAGGCGGGATTTTCAGATCCTCGATCAGCTTCAGCCGGTCGCGGTTGCCGGCAACGGTTTCGGCATAGAGTTTACCGAAGTAGTTCGACAGCATGACGCCGTGGCCGGAATAGCCGCCGGCCGAGATCACATTGGGCATCACTTCGCGCACGAACGGCTTTCTTGGCACCGTGATGCCGACATAGCCGCCCCAGCCATGCGTGATCTCGACATCCCCGAGCGCCGGATAGAGTTCCGCGATCTGGCGACGGATGTGGATGTGGATATCCCGGGGATCGTTGACGCCATAGACCTCGCGTCCGCCAAACAGCAGCCGCCCGTCCTTCGATCTGCGGAAATAGCGCACGACGAAGCGGGAATCGTCGACCGCCTCGCCGCCCCGCAAAACGTTCGAGTCGGCTCCCAGAGGCACGGTCGCGCCGATGAAGGAACCGATCGGCATGACGTGCGCGGCACTCACCGGCTCGAGCGCGCCGCCATAGGCGTTGACCGCGATCAGGCATTTCTGCGCCGTCACCGTGCCTCTCGACGTCGAAACCTTGATCTTGCCGCCACTGGAAATGATGCCGGTTGATTGAGTCCCCTCGAACAGCTGCGCGCCTGCAAGCGCTGCCACCCGCGCTGTGCCGATCACCAGCTTCATCGGATGGATGTGCCCTGTGCCGGTGTCGCGCGTGCCGCCGAAATAGGCGGTCGAGCCCAGCCGCTCCGCCGTCTCCCTGGCATCCATGAACGAGATATGCGGGTAGGAAAAACGGCTCGCCATGATCTCGGCATGCGCCTTGTAGTCATCGACATAGCGCGGCTTGTGCGCCACCGAGAGCTGGCCCGGCATATAGTCGATATCGATCTGGTTGGCGGCAGTGAATTCGAGGAGATGCGCCTTCGCCTCTTCGGCAAGATCAAACAGAGCCTTGGCGCGGAACAAGCCGTACTCGGCCTCCAGGTCTTCGGCCCAGGCGCGCTGGCCGGTGCCAAGTTGGCCACCATTGCGCCCGGAGGCGCCATCACCGAAGCGATACGCCTCGATCAAAACGACATTGGCGCCCGCCTTGGCCAGATGCGCTGCCGCCGACAGGCCGGTAAAGCCGCCGCCGATGACAACGACGTCGCATGTCCGGTCGCCATCCAGCGCCGGGTATTCAGGCCGCGGACCGGCCGTGTCCTCATACCAGGAACGGCCGGGGGAGATCGGGGATTGGTAGGGCATGATGCTCGCAGGGAGTAGGGGAGTAGGGGAGTAGGGGAGTAG
>NZ_RZPF01000716.1:0-3343 GCF_004022735.1 Mesorhizobium sp. M7A.F.Ca.AU.001.01.1.1 | reverse complement strand
GTGTTCGCGCAGGCCGCAAGGGCCAAGGCGCAGGCCAGGATGGCAATCGGCGTGATGCGCAGCAGTTTCATGGACGGTGTCTCCCTCAACAGATAAATTAGCGCCACAACAACGAAGGCCGCTCGACTGGTTCCATGGCCAAGACGCAAAAAACGAAACCGAATCAAGACGACAGGCTGCTCGTCATCGCCTGCGGGATGATTGCGCGCGAAGTTCTGGCCGTCAAGGAACAGCTCGGGCTGGATCACCTCGACCTGACCTGCCTGCCGGCGGAATTCCATTTCTACCCGGACCGCATCGCACCGGCCATGGACAAGGCGATCGAAAAAGCCAAGACGGAAGGCTACAGCAACATCTTCGTCGGCTATGCCGATTGCGGCACCGGCGGTCTGCTCGACCGCATCTGCGAGAAGCATGGCGTCGAGCGCATGGCCGGCCCGCATTGCTTCGCCTTCTACCAGGGCATGGAGGCCTATGCGAAAGTCGCAGACGACGACATGATGTCGTTCTACATGACCGACTTCCTCTGCCGGCAGTTCGACGCTTTCTTCATGAAACCGCTCGGCCTCGACAAGCACCCGGAGTTGATCAAGGACTATTTCGGCAATTACGAGAAGCTGATCTACCTCGCCCAGACCAACGATCCGGAACTCGACAAGGTCGCCGAAAAAGCCGCCAGAATGCTCGGTCTCGTCTATGAACGCCGCGCCACCGGTTATGGCGACCTGACGGCCGGGATGGCGCAGGCGGCTGCAGGCGCCTGAAGCAATTCTTGCCCCGCGATGACTCAAGGCTAGATGACAGGCCGCCGTGGACGGGTAAGGTGTGCGCCACAAGCAAACAGACTGCCAGCCATGGAAACGCACTGATGACCCCTCGCCTCTTGATAGCTGCACTCGGCCTCCTCTGTTTGGCCCTGCCCGCCCATGCCGACGGCGAGATACAGAAACTCATCACCCCGGCCGACAAGACGCGGCTCGACAAATATGGCGAGACCCGCAAGGCAGCCCTTGCCGAGGCGAAGACAGGCAACCCGGCCGAGGTCAAGCAACTCGATGCCCTGTTGGCAAAGCCGCTGGTGGCCTTTTCCGACAAGGACCTGACCGGCAACTGGCAGTGCCGCACCATCAAGGCCGGCGGACCTTTGCCGCTCGTCATCTATGGCTGGTTCAAGTGCAAGGTGACCGATGACGGTTCCGGCTGGCGGCTGGAGAAGATCAGCGGCTCGCAGCGCACCAGGGGCCGTTTCTTCGACGATGGCGAGAAACGCGCGATCTATCTCGGCTCCTTCTATGTCAACAGCGATCCGGCAAAGCCCTATGGCAGCGGTCCGCAAACCGACCAGGTCGGCTACGCCTTCCGCAACAGCGCCAAGGAATGGCGCATCGAATTTCCGGCGCCCTACTATGAATCGAAGCTCGATATCATCGAATTCAAGCGCTGACTGTGTATCGAAGAGCTGATCACCAAGGATTAACCCGGACACCCTAGCATCCCGTCTATTGTCGAGAAGGGTTGCTTGGAGGGGGCAAGATCCATGGCAGCATCAGAATCCAATACGCGTCCGATCGTGGTCGTCACCGGAGGCGGCCAGCATGTCTGGGCTATGATCAATGCGATCGCCGACCGCGTAGGTCCTGTCAGCGTCGTCCTCGAAACGCCTGAATCCAAAAAGCAATTGCTGCGTGGCCGGGCTCGCCGCCAAGGCTGGATTTCCGCCATCGGCCAGCTTGGCACGATGGTACTGAGTAGGTTGGGCAAGCGATTCCTGGCCGGCCATAGCGCGCGACTGATTGCCGAGGAGAAGCTGGAGGTTGAGCCGCGACCAGGCCAGGAGATCATCCCGGTAGCCTCGGCCAATGGGCTTGAGTGCCTGCAGGCGATCCAGAAGATCCGGCCAGGCGTTGTGCTGCTCAACGGTTGCCGACTAATCTCGGCTGAGATGCTGAGCAAAATGCCCTGCCCGGTGCTCAACTACCATGCGGGCATCACGCCGAAATATCGCGGCATGAATGGCGGCTATTGGGCTCTGGTATCAGGCGATGCGGAGAATTTCGGCACGACTGTCCACCTCGTCGACGCTGGCGTCGACACTGGTGGCGTGCTGAAGCAGGCGCGCGGCAGATCGAAAAAAGGCGACACCATCTCAAGTCACGCGCTACGCCAGACGGCGTTCTCGCGCGACATCTGCGTCGAGGCTGTCAGCGATGCACTGGCTGGAAAACTCACGACGATCGATCCCGGCCTGCCTTCGAAACTCTGGTATCATCCGACGATCTGGTTCTACGTCTGGACGGGCCTCAGAACTGGCATCTGGTAGCGCGTTTTTCGTCCTGGACGGCATACTGCGCGCCAGCGTTTCCGACGCGCTGGACCGGGCGCCGGCACACGCCGCAAACGAATAAACCCACTTTTCATTTTACGACATCGATATGCGTCGCTTTTGAATGCGCGCGCGTCGTCCCATAACAAGCGGCACCACTGCGCTTGCGGCAATGCTCGATAGTTCGAGGAGTGAGAATTCATGGCCGATCTGATCGTCGTCTACTGGCGCGACATCCCTGCCCAGGTGATCGTCAAGAAGGGCCGGCAGAACGCCAAGCGCGAACTGCCGCTGCGCTTTACCGAGGCGATCGACATGTGCGCCATGCGCACCGGCGCCGGCGGTACAGACGACTATCTGGCCGAATGGCGCAAAGCCGATCCCATTCCGGTCGGCGACGACCTCGAAGCCGAAGTCGAGAAGGCATTCAACGACATCGACACGAGATATGACCGCGAGCGGCTGGTCGCTCTGGTCAAGGCGGGCGGCAAAGAAAATGTCTGAAACCATTCCTGCCAAGGAGAGGCCGGCTGTTACCCAGGCCACTCTGGTCAAGAAGGCAGCGCCGAAATCCGACTACAAGCCGGCCGACGTATCGCCGCAGCGGCGCGTGCAGCGTTCCTTCGCGGTCAGATTATGGTCGGTGCGGCACTCGCGATTACTCGAATGGTTCTACGCCAAATTCGCCGACATGTTCCTGCTCCTCCATCCCTTATGGAAAGGCATAGGCTATGGCCGTGTCGAAGGGCCGATCAAATTTGTCGAGAAGCGCGTCAAGGGCTTCATGTTCGACTGCCGCATGTGCGGCCAGTGCATCTTGTCCTCGACAGGCATGTCTTGCCCGATGAACTGCCCCAAGCAATTGCGCAACGGCCCTTGCGGCGGTGTCCGCGCCAACGGCAATTGCGAGGTCGAGCCCGATATGCCCTGCGTCTGGGTCAAGGCCTGGGAAGGCTCGCAGAACATGGTGCACAGCGACAGGATCCTGACCGTGCAGAAGCCGGTCGACCAGTCGCTGCG
>NZ_RZPF01000715.1:0-3344 GCF_004022735.1 Mesorhizobium sp. M7A.F.Ca.AU.001.01.1.1 | reverse complement strand
CGCCTGCGCCGTGATGGCCGGCTTCAGCCAAGGCGGCGGCGTCGGTCTGGCACTGTCGAACTGGATGGTGCATGGCGATCCTGGCTTCGATGTCTGGGGCATGGATGTTACACGCTTCGGTGAATGGGCCGGCCTGCGCTACACCAACGCCAAGGTGCGGGAAAACTATTCGCGCCGCTTCTCCATCCGCTTCCCCAATGAGGAACTGCCGGCGGCACGTCCGGCGCAGACGACGCCGCTCTACGACACGATGCTGGCCAACAACGCGGTCATGGGCGACAGCTGGGGCCTCGAAACCCCGCTCTGGTTCGCACCTGAAGGCAAGGAACCCAGGGATATCGTCTCCTTCCATCGCTCCAACGATTTTGGGCCGATCGGCGAGGAAGTGCGCGCCACGCGTGAGCGCGTCGGCGTCACCGAGATCGCCAATTTTGCCAAATACGAAGTCTCGGGACCCGCGGCCGAGGATTTCCTCAACCGGCTGATGACCAACCGCATGCCGAAGACCCGCCGCATCGTGCTGACGCCGATGCTCAACGAGTTCGGCAAGCTGATCGGCGACTTCACCATCGCCAAGGCGGCAGAAGACCGCTTCATGATCTGGGGCTCTTCGGCGGCGCAGAAATACCACATGCGCTGGTTCGAGAAGCACCTGCCGAAGGACGGAACGGTGCGCATCCACCGCTTCGACCAGACGCTGGTCGGCCTGTCGATCGCCGGGCCGAAATCACGGGACCTGCTGCAGAAACTGGTCGATGTCGACGTCTCGACAAAAGCCTTCCGTTTCATGGATTTCCGCGAGATGGCTGTTGGCGGGGCGCCTTGCATGGTCAACCGCATCACCTACACCGGCGACCTCGGCTATGAAATCTGGATGGCGCCGGCCTACGAACGCCTGGTTTACAAAGCGATCAAGGACGCCGGCGAGGAATTCGGCCTTGTCGATTTCGGCATGCGCGCTCTGCTCTCCATGCGCCTCGAAAAGAACTTTCCGACCTGGTTCCGCGAGTTGCGGCCGATCTATGGACCGTTCGAAGGCGCGATGGACCGCTTCATCAAGCTCGAGAAGAATGACTTCATCGGCCGCGAGGCCGCCGCCAAGGAACAGGCCGAGGGGCCAAAGCTGCGCCGCGTCTCCTTCATCGTCGATGCCACCGACGCCGATGTCATGGGTGACGAGCCGATCTGGGCCAAGGTCAGCAAGGACTACGGCACGGTGGAAAAGCCGCATGGCTATGGCGCGCCGCGCTTCGACAAGGGCGGCAAGGAAATACGTGGCTCCAAGGCTGCCGAAGGCGCATCCGCCGTGCGCGGCATCGTCGACGGCGACTGGCGCGTGGTCGGCTGGGTCACGTCGGGCGGCTATGCGCATTATGTGCAGAAGTCGATGGCGCAGGGCTATATCCCCGCAGCGCTTGCCGAGGACGAAAGTGCCGGGCTGTTCGAGATCGAGATCCTCGGTCAACGGCGCCCGGCCCGCATCAATGTCGAAGCGCCCTTCGATCCGAGCGGCGAGAAGATGCGGACCTGAGGTTCGACGATGGACAGCGCGGGGCCGAAGGGCAGCTTTGGCCGCCACCGCAAGATCATGCCGTTCGAGCCGGGCTCGATCGAAGCTTTGCGCGACGCCTCCCGTCAGAAGGCGGGTTCGCTCAACCAGCATGTGCTGGGCTATGGCCCGCAGACCGAGGCTGAGTGGGCGGCGGCAGGCATTGCCGCGCCCGACCTGGCGGCGATGCGAAAATACCGGCTGGAGCGTATCCGCGCCGAGCTGAAGCGGCGCGGCTATGCCGGCGCCCTGCTCTACGACCCCGTCAACATCCGCTACGCCACCGACAGCACCAACATGCAGCTTTGGGTGGCGCACAATCCGACGCGGCATTGCTTTGTCGCCACTGAAGGCCCGGTGGTGCTGTTCGATTATTTTTCCTGCGAGCACCTGTCCGACCATTCCGGCGTCGTCAACGAGGTGCGGCCGGCGGTGTCGTGGATGTATCTCTATGGCGGTGAGCTGACCGAGCAAAAGGTCCGCCGTTGGGCCGCCGGAATAGCCGATTTGGTCAGGGAATATGGTAGCGGCAACAGCCGCATCGCCGTCGACCACATCAATCCCGAAGGCGTCGAGGAGCTGGCTCGCCTCGGCATTTCCATCGGCAATGGCGAAGCCGTGATGGAGAACGCGCGGCTGATCAAATCGCCGGACGAAATCCTCGCCATGCGCCGGGCGATTGTCGCTTGCGAAGCGGCGATGGGCGAGATGGAACAGGCGCTGAAGCCGGGCATTTCCGAGAACGAGCTATGGGCGGAATTGCATCGTGGCAACATCGCGCGCGGCGGCGAGTGGATCGAGACGCGACTGCTGACGTCAGGCCCGCGCACCAATCCGTGGTTCCAGGAATGCTCTTCGCGAAAGATCGAGGCTGGCGATCTCGTCGCCTTCGACACCGACCTGATCGGCCCCTACGGCTTCTGCGCCGACCTGTCGCGCACCTGGCTGTGCGGCGATGCAAACCCGTCGAATGAACAGCGCGCCCTGTTCCGCATCGCCGCCGACCAGATCGAACACAACACGGCTCTGATGCAGCCAGGCATCTCGTTTCGCGACCTCGTCGAAGCCTCGGCGGTGCCGCCGGGTGACTGCTTCCCGACGCGCTACGGCGTGCTCTATCACGGCGTCGGTCTGGCCGATGAATACCCGACCTTGCCGCATGCCAGCGACTGGACATCGGACACGCCGGACGGCGTGCTGGAACCTGGCATGGTGCTGTGCGTGGAAAGCTATATCGGCCGGCTTGGCGGGCGCGAAGGCGTCAAGCTCGAAGAGCAGATCCTGATCACCGAGGCCGGCAACGAACAGCTCTCAACCTACCCGCTGGATACGAGGCTGCTCGGATAGTCCGGCAAGCGCTTCTCGCATTGCCCTGACTGTCTTTTCCGGCGTTGCCCTCGCCGTGATGAACGGCAGGCCTTTGCGCCGTCCGGTCCAGCCGACGATCGCGACTTTCCGCGCTGCTGGCTCGAAGCGCTGCGCCAGCGCCCAGCTTTCGCAGTCGATCGCTGCAACATCGGCCCAGCCCTCGGCAATGGCGACGATTGAAGCGCGGTGACCGCCGCTCTCGCTACGCGACGAAAAGATGTCCAAGCCTTCGCCGGCCGCTTGCAGGTCGCGCGTCAGCGCAATGATGCCCGACATGGAATCGAGGCTGTTGAAGGTGAAGCGCTTGCCGCGGATCAGATCGAGCGGGATGAGAGCGCTGCCATCCGCAGGCGATCGAACTTCCGGTCCCTCGCCTATCCGCATCACCAGAGCGCTCGAATAGAGCTCGCCCTGCCCGCCTTCATAG
>NZ_RZPF01000714.1:0-3351 GCF_004022735.1 Mesorhizobium sp. M7A.F.Ca.AU.001.01.1.1 | reverse complement strand
TCCGATATCTCGGCCTGCAACAGATCGCCGAGGATCTTCGGCGGTTCGTGCTGCCGCTTAATGGCGACGCCCATGATCTCGTCATAGGCCGCGCGCATCCCGAAGAGTTTCAGCGCCCCCATCAGTTCCAGTACTTCGGTGCGTTCCATGGCTGTTCGTCCTCCTGAGGCTGTCATAGCGGGCGCAGTCGGCGACCGGCTCGTGATCCAGCTTCAGCGCCTGGGGAATGGAAAGGATCGTGCCCGGCGCCGGATCGCGGCTGCGGGCCAGGATGTTGAGGATCACCGCGGCCGACGAGACGCCGTGCTCGATGGCTTCCTGGCAGGCGGCCTCGACCGCGCTCAATCCGTCGGTCAGCACGCAGGTGAGGATCGACACCATCTGCCGGTCGCCGTCATCAACCGCCTTGAGCTTGCGGCGCACCTTCTCCATTGCCGACGGCAGGACCCAGCCAAGGAACGGCGCGCCGTTGCGCAATCCGCCCGGCTTGCGGGCCAGCACCGGCACGTAGTGCCAGGGATCGTAGATGACCTCGTTGCGGCCGAAGCAGCGGGCATGCTCGCCCACGACCACGCCGTCCTGGCGGATAATGATCCGGTCGGCATAAGCATGGATCTCGACGGGCCGGCCGACGGCACTCGACAGCACCGAGTATTTGTTGTTGTCGAAGCGCACCGTGCAGGTCTTCGACACCGACGCGGGAATGCAATGGAAGCCGTCAAAGCGCCCGGCATAGGGAATGAAGCTGGCGCGCTCTTCTTCGAATACGTCCCAGATCGTGCGCTCGCCCTGTTCGGGATGCCGATGCGCCTTGGCATAGGCAACGCATTTGTCGGCCAGCCAGCCGTTGAGATCCTCCAACGTCTTGAAGCGCAGCCTCGGTGTGAAGAAGCGCTCGCGCACCAGCCCGACCTGGTTCTCGACTTGCCCCTTCTCCCTGCCGGCCGCCGGCGTGCAGGCCTCCGGCTCGACAAGGTAATGCCCGCACATCTGCGCAAAGCGGCGGTTGTAGCGGCGATCGCTGCCGATGAAGATCGCGTCCACCGCCGTCTTCATGTTGTCGTAGATGCCACGCGTGCAGGCGCCGCGGAAGAAGCTGAACGCCCGGTCATGGGCGTCGAACACCATCTCCTGCGTTTCGCGCGGATAGGCCCGCACGAAGAACATACGGCTGTGGCAAAGCCGCATGTGCGCCACCTTCACCGTTACCGTCACGCCGTCGAGCAGAACGATCTCGTGGCTCCAGTCGAACTGGTAGGCCTCGCCCGGCGCAAAGCTCAACGGAATGTAGGCTTCGGCCGCGGCGCTGCCGCGATCCGCCGCCCAGCTCTGAGCATGCCGCCACACCGAACTGTAGCTGCCGTCATAGCCGAGGCCGCGAAGCTCCTCAAAGATGCGGATCAGTGTCAGCCGCTCCCGCTGAGACTTGGCCGCATTCGCCGATAGCAGCCGATCCAGCTCGTCACGCCAGGCGCCCATCCGGGGATAAGGCTGATGCTTGCGCTCGTAGCGGAACTCTGTCTCCTCGGAACGCAAAACCTTGCGCACCACCTTCCGGGAGATCTTCAGCTCCCGGCAGATCGCCTTGATCGACTTCCCCTGCACCAGCGACAGCCGGCGTATCTTCGCAATCGTCTCCACAACCAACATCCAAAACACAAATGCCTCCGATCAAACCGGAGGCATCTTGATGACCCATCGTTAAGGGGTCCCGTTTGGACGAAAATCACCCCTCAAACAGGGTCCTCATTCCATGAAAAATCACACGATGTAGCCGAGGAGCGAGCCGGGGCCACTTGCCGTTGCGCTTGAAGAGCGTGTCGTGATCCTGGAGAACGCCTTTCGCAGCATAGTCTTCTCGCAGGTGAGGATCGGGCATGGCATCGCACGAAAGCTTTGTCTGTCGAACTGAGCGGACGGCCGTGGTTGTAGGAATGGGGTTTGCTTGATCTCCGTGCTCGCCCTTTACCTGGCGATGACCCACGGGATTGAGCAAATAGTTCGCGGGCCCCCTGGGACTGCCATATCCCTAAGGAGTGAAGACTGGTGGGCGTTTAGCCCACCAATGACAGCCGCGGTTTGTGCTTTGGCCGCTCGTGCACTGCGTGTCGCGTCAAAGACGGAGCGAAAACCACCAGAGATTGCCAATTTGCGGGTTGAGAATTGCCTTTAGTCCGCAGTCCATCCGCCGTCGATGACCATGGACGACCCCGTCATCAGAGAGGATGCATCGGACGCAAGAAAAACAACTGCTCCGGTTATGTCGTCGACATGACCGATGCGGCCGAGCTTTATTTTGCACATGACCTCCGCCTTAAATGTTTCGTTCTTCAGGAAATTTTGAGCGAGCGGGGTTTCTACAAACGTCGGGGAAATGGTGTTCACACGGATCTTGTATGGCGCAAGATCGATTGCCACCGCCTTGGTCATGCCCTCCATTGCCCATTTCGAGGCGCAGTAGACGCTGCGCGTCGCGGCGCCGACATGGCCCATCTGCGACGACATGTTTATGATGCTGCCACTGACGCCTTGCTCGACCATGCGTCGCGCGACGATCTGCGCGACAAAAAAGGAAGCACGGAGATTGAGGGCCATAATATCATCGAAATCGGCCTGCGTTACATCAAGGAATGGGTTGGTGCGGTTCATCCCGGCATTGTTGACCAGCACGTGAAAAGCCGGCCTGTGTGAAACAGCTTCACTCACTGCCGAAACGTCCCGGATATCGAGAGCGATTGCTTCGGCTCGTCCGCCCGCGCGAGTGATATTGGCAGCGGCAGCCTCGATCTCGCTCAATGTGCGGGCGATCAGAACGACCTCGGCACCAAAGTGGGCGAGCGCATGGGCGGCGGCCAGTCCCAAACCCCGCCCGGCTCCGGTAACAAGCGCCCGTTTTCCGTCCAGCCTGAAATTTGGCGCGACTTGATTTTCCTTCATAAATCACTCTCCATTTCCTTAACTTGAGAATACGTATGCATATGAATTTGCTAAATTAGTATCTGGCGTTGATCAGTTCAGACGGTTGCAGGACCAATGTTGGTAGAGCCGCGAATGATCAGTTCGCCGGGTATGCGAATAGCCGCTGGTGGAAAGTCTGCCGGATCAAACAGCAGGGACAGGGACCGCCCCACCATCGCCTCGATCGGCTGGCGGAAGGTGGTGAGGTCGTATGCCGGCCAGGCGGCCGAGGGAATGTCATCGAAGCCCACGATGGAAACATCGCGCGGAACTTTCAGCCCAAGCCCGAAGCGCGCTGCATCCAGCGCGCCAAGCGCCATGACATCGGCGATACAGAAGATGGCGTCCGGGGGAGTCGGGCCGGACAGCAGATTGATCGCTGCCCTGTAACCC
>NZ_RZPF01000713.1:0-3356 GCF_004022735.1 Mesorhizobium sp. M7A.F.Ca.AU.001.01.1.1 | reverse complement strand
CCGCATTCGAGCCCGCGCGCGTCATTGCCTTGCTGCGCGATGTGTTTTCGCGCGATCCGCAACCTTTGACCCTGCGGAGTGCCGCATGAACGCCGCCGCCGGCCAAGGCGCTGAAATGGCGGATGCCGCCCAGATCGTACTCAACACCATCCGCCGCCCGGTGATCATGATCAGCGAGGAAGGCTTCATCACCTTTGCCAACGCCGACGCGGAGGACTTCTTTCGTTCAAGCGCGACCATGCTCGCCCGCAACACGCTGTCAAAACTCATTCCCTTCGGCAGCCCGCTGCTGACGCTGGTCGACCAGGTGCGCGAGCGCCTGGCACCGGTCAACGAGTATCGCGTCGACGTGTCGTCGCCGCGTCTCGGCATCGAGAAGGTCGTCGATCTCTATGTCGCGCCGGTACCGGAATTTCCGGGCTCGGTGGTGGTTATGTTCCAGGAACGGTCGATGGCCGACAAGATCGACCGGCAGATGACGCATCGGGGCGCAGCGCGCTCGGTCACCGGCCTGGCCGCGATGCTTGCCCATGAGATCAAGAACCCGCTCTCCGGCATCCGCGGCGCTGCCCAGTTGCTGGAACTGTCGGCTTCCGACGAAGACCGTGCGCTGACGCGGCTGATCACCGACGAGACCGACCGCATCGTGTCGCTGGTCGATCGCATGGAGGTGTTTTCCGACGAGCGGCCGATCGACCGCTACCCCGTCAACATCCATGTCGTGCTCGACCATGTGAAGGCCATTGCCAAGAACGGTTTTGCCAAGAGAATCAAGATATTGGAGGACTATGATCCTTCGTTGCCTCCGGTGTTTGCCAACCGCGACCAGTTGATCCAGGTGTTCCTCAACCTGGTCAAGAACGCCGCCGAGGCGATCGGCAGTGACCCGCAGGGCGAGATCGTGCTGTCGACCGCCTTCCGGCCAGGCATCCGTGTTTCAGTGCCGGGCACGCAGGACCGCGTGTCGCTGCCGCTGGAGTTCTGTGTGCGCGACAATGGCTCCGGCGTCTCGGAAGACATCTTGCCGATCCTGTTCGACCCGTTCATCACCACCAAGCCGAACGGCTCGGGGCTGGGGCTGGCGCTGGTCGCCAAAATCGTCGGCGAACATGGCGGCATCATCGAATGCGAATCGACGCCGCGCGGGACCACATTCCGCATCCTGATGCCGGCCTGGAAAGAAGCGCCATACGGCGCCGATGAAGACGGTGAAGGAGACCGCAAATGACCGTTCGCGGCAATATTCTCGTCGCCGACGACGATGCGGCGATCCGCACTGTCCTCAACCAGGCGCTTTCGCGCGTCGGCCACGAGGTGCGCGTCACCTCCAATGCTTCGACTTTGTGGCGCTGGGTGGCGGCGGGCGAGGGCGATCTGGTCATCACCGATGTGGTGATGCCGGACGAGAACGCCTTCGACATGCTGCCGCGCATCAAGAAGGCGAGGCCGGAACTGCCGGTCATCGTCATGAGCGCCCAGAACACCTTCATGACGGCGATCCGCGCGTCTGAAACCGGCGCCTATGAGTATCTGCCCAAGCCGTTCGACCTGACCGAACTGCTCAACATCGTCAACCGGGCGCTTTCCGAGCCGCGACGGCCGAAGATCGATGCGCGGCCGGAAGAGCAGCCCGATGCAATGCCGCTGGTCGGCCGTTCGGCCGCCATGCAGGACATCTACCGCATGCTGGCGCGCATGATGCAGACCGACCTGACGGTGATGATCTCGGGCGAATCCGGCACCGGCAAGGAACTGGTGGCGCGCGCGCTGCATGAATATGGCCGCCGCCGTGGCGGCCCGTTCGTCGCCATCAACATGGCGGCGATCCCGCGCGACCTGATCGAATCGGAACTGTTCGGTCACGAGAAGGGCGCCTTCACCGGCGCGCAGAATCGCTCGACCGGACGCTTCGAGCAGGCTGAAGGCGGCACGCTGTTCCTCGATGAAATCGGCGACATGCCGATGGAGGCGCAGACCCGCCTGCTGCGCGTGCTCCAGCAGGGCGAATACACGACGGTTGGCGGACGCACGCCGATCAAGACCGACGTGCGCATCGTCGCCGCCACCAACAAGGATCTGCGCACCCTGATCAACCAGGGGCTTTTTCGCGAGGATCTGTTCTATCGCCTCAACGTGGTGCCGCTCCGGCTGCCCGCGCTGCGTGAGCGCTCCGAGGATGTGCCCGACCTTGTCCGCCACTTCTTCAAGCTCGGCGAAATGGAAGGCCTGCAGACCAAGCGCATTTCTTCCGGCGGCATCGAGTTGATGAAGCGCTATCCGTGGCCGGGCAATGTGCGCGAACTGGAAAACCTGGTTCGCAGGCTCGCCGCGCTCTATTCGCAGGACGAGATTTCCGCCGAGATCATCGAGGCCGAGCTCAAGACCGGCGAACGTCCCGTGGTGCCGGGTGGCGGCAATCTCATTCCCGACGATTTGTCGATCGGCCAGGCGGTCGAGCACTTCCTGCAACGCTATTTCGCCTCGTTTGCCGGCGATTTGCCACCTGCCGGGCTTTATCAACGCATCCTGTCCGAGGTCGAGTTTCCACTCGTCCTGGCCTCGATGACGGCAACCCGCGGCAACCAGATCAAGGCCGCGGAACTGCTTGGCTTGAACCGCAACACGCTGCGCAAGAAGATCCGCGAACTTGGCGTCAACGTCTACAAATCGTCGCGCCAGGGCTGAGCCTTTGATCTGAACCCGCGCTCTTTTCAGGGGATCGGCTCGCGAAAGATTTCCGTCTCGGTCACACTTGTTGCATAATCGCCACAATGCGTTGCATACATCCGACGCAATCATGGCACTAGACGGCGACATGGCCCCGCAGGCACCGACAACAAACCAACCGCTTTTCAGCGAACCCGGCGCTCGTGACGGGCGCCGGCTGCTTGCGCTGCCAGGCGTGATCGCGGTCGTCGGCGCGCTGATGACGGCGGCGATCTCGTTCACCATCCTCGTTGGCGCCACGCCGATCACACCGAACGAGTCGACGACGCTGGCGTTGATTGCCCTCAACGCGGCTTTCGTCCTGATTCTTATCGCGCTGGTCGGGCGTGAGGTGCACCGCATCCTGATGGCGCGCCGGCATGGCAAGGCCGCTTCGCGGCTGCATGTGCGCATTGTCGCCATGTTCGCCCTGGTTGCCGCCATTCCGGCCATCATGGTGGCCATCATCGCGTCGATCACGCTCGACATCGGCCTCGACCGCTGGTTCGAGATCCGCACCAAGACGATCGTCAATTCGTCGCTGTCGATCGCCGACGCCTATGTTCAGGAAAATGCCCGCAACCTGCAGGGTACGACACTGTCCATGGCCTATGATCTCGATGCGTCACGCACACTCTACGGCCTTGATC
>NZ_RZPF01000712.1:0-3358 GCF_004022735.1 Mesorhizobium sp. M7A.F.Ca.AU.001.01.1.1 | reverse complement strand
GGTGAACCCGGCTTCTTCGGCTGCGCATTTGACGATGCGCACGCGCAGGTCGAACCACGCAGCCTGGCCCGTCACTGGATCGGAATTCGAATAGCGTTTGCCCTGAGCGTCGGCCGAGGTCTGGTCGCCGATGATATGGTTGAGCAGGAAGCCGCGGTTGCTCTCGGCCGCGTCGTCCTTCAGCCCCCAGCTGCCGCGCCTTTTGCCGATGGCGTTCCAGGTCCAGACCGTGCTTTCGTTCACCCCGTCGATCAGCTTGATCTGCCCCTTCACTCTGCCGTTGATGCTTTCGATCCACACCCAGTCGTCATCGACAAGGCCGAGACCGGCTGCCGTCCGGTGATGCACGAACAGCCGGTTCTGGCTGGTGATCTGCCGCAGCCACGCATTCTGCGAACCCCAGGAGTGGTACATGTGCATCGGCCGCTGCGTCAGCGCATGCAGCGGATATTTTTCGAGGTCGACGACCGCTTCCTCGAAGGGCATGTGCCAGAAGGGCAGCGGGTCCATGTAGGTCTCGATGCGCTGGCGATCGCCTTTCGGCGGCACCACACGGCCATGGCCACGCGCGGCGAGCCTGAAGCGCTGCATAGGCTCCGAGTAGAGCTGGAAAACGATCGGTTCGGCTTTCGGGATAAAACCCATCTGCACTGCGAAGTCGAGATAGGAGCGGTTGGCCATCTTGTAATAGCGCTGGTCGTCCGCGAAATCATGATGCCAGAAGCCGCCATTGTCGATGTAGCGCTGCAACTGGTCCGGGTTGGCCTCACCCCTGCCGGTCGAGGTCCCATCCTTGCCGCGCCAGCCGGCGAGCGGGCCGATGCCGGGCGTGCGCTCATGGTTGACGATGTAGTCGGCATAGTCGCGGTATCTGGCCGAGCCGTCCTCATCGACGAAACCAGGCAGGCCGAGCCGGGCGCCGAGTTCGATCAGCACCGACTGGAACGGCCGGACGTCGCGGTCGGGCTCGATGACGGGATGGCGGATGGCGTCGCCCGGTCCGTCGGCATGACTGATCGGCCGGTCGAGCAGGCTGATGCAGTCGTGGCGCTCGAGATAGGTCGTGTCCGGCAGCACCAGATCGGCGAACGGCACGGTCTCGGAATAATAGGCGTCGGAATAGATGATGAAAGGGATCTTGTAGTTGCCCGCTTCGTCGCTGTCGGTCAGCATCGCCATGGTCTCGACGGTGTTCATCGAGGAATTCCACGCCATGTTCGACATGTACATCATCAGCGTGTCGATCTTGTAGGGATCGCCTGCCCAGGCGTTGCGGATGACGGTGTGCATCAGGCCGTGCGCGGCCAGCGGCGCGTCCCACGAATAGGCCTTGTCGATGCGAAGCGGCGTGCCGGCCTCGCCGACCAGCAAATCGTCCGGCCCGCAGACGAAGCCGAGCGGCATGCCGTCGAGCGGCGTCATCGGCTTGACGGTCTTGCCCGCCGGCTTCGGTCCGGGCGGCGCGGATCGAGGGTAGGGCGGCTTGAAGCGGAAGCCGCCGGGGACATCCACCGTGCCCAACAGCACCTGAAGGAGATGGATGGCGCGGCAGGTGTGAAAACCGTTCGAATGGGCAGAGATGCCGCGCATGGCGTGCATCGAGACAGGCCGCCCCTTGATCGTCTCGTGGCGGCGCCCGGCCCAGTCGGTCCAGGCGATCGGCAATTCGATCGTCTGTTCGAAGGCGACATGGGCGAGTTCGGCGGCGATCCTGCGGATCGTGTCGGCGGCAATGCCGCAGCGCTCGGCGACCGAGTCCGGTGCGTAACTCTCATCGAGGTAGCGGTCGGCGATCAGCTGGAACCCCGGGACGCAGCGGCGCCCGCCGATCGTGAAGCTGCCGGTCAGCGCCGGTTTCGCACCGGCATCGGCGGCGCTGACCGGTGTCTTCGCCACCCTGTCCCAAGCCAGCGGATTGCCGTCGGCATCGCGCACGAACAGCCCGTCATCGGCAGCACCTGGCTCCTGCACGACGAGAACATGGGCATTGGTGTAGCGCAGCAGATACTCGAGATCGACGCGACCCGCCTTGAGCAATTCGTGGATGAGGGCGAACACGAACAGGCCGTCTGTTCCGGGCCGGATGCCGATCCAGTCATCGGCAATGGCATTGTAGCCGGTGCGGCACGGATTGATCGAGACGACCTTGGCGCCGCGCGCCTTGAGCTTGCCGAGACCGATCTTGATCGGGTTGGAATCGTGATCCTCGGCGACACCGAATAGCATGAAATACCGGGTGTTGTCCCAGTCGGGCTCGCCGAACTCCCAGAACGAACCGCCGATCGTATAGAGGCCGCCGGCCGCCATGTTGACCGAACAGAAGCCGCCATGGGCGGCGAAGTTCGGCGTACCGAACTGGCTCGCCCACCAGCCGGTCAGCGACTGCGACTGGTCGCGGCCGGTGAAGAAGGCGAGTTTCCTGGGGTCGGTCCGGCGGATGTTCGACAGCCGTTCCGTAGCGATAGAAAACGCCTCCTCCCACTCGATCTCGCGGAACTCGCCGGAGCCGCGCGGGCCGGCGCGCAGCAATGGCTTCTTCAGCCTTGCCGGGCTGTAATGCTGCATGATGCCGGAGCTGCCCTTGCCGCAGATCACGCCGCGATTGACCGGGTGGTCCTTGTTGCCGTTGATGTAGCGGACCTTGCCATCCTTGATGTGTACATCGATTCCGCAGCGGCAGGCGCACATGTAGCAGGTCGTCTTGGCGATGCTGTCGGAAACGGCAGGCGAGGTGTCGACGCCGTCGCCTTCATCGGGCGCTCGCGTGTCGGCAAGCGGGCGTTGCGATGGTGCCGAATTCGCGCCGCGCGGCGGTCCCTGCATCATGATCCGGTGGCGCCTGTACGGCGCATGGATTTGGCCCGCGTCTTCGGCCCGGGGCCGCGCATATAGTGCTCTTCCGGGTGATAGCGATCGCCGGCCAGCCGCCGCCTTAAGCCGCGGGTCCAATGCGCAAGCAGGGATCTGAGCCGCCCGATCATTCTGCTCTCTGCGATCTTTCGGCGAATTTTTTCTAACTTCGCCGGAAAACTTAGAATAAAGGTATCGATCTGTCTAATCAGTTGTTCTTGTAAATTCGATCGATATTGGTTCTTAATGTGGACATGACCCTGGATCAGTTGCGGATTTTCGTCGCCGTCGCCGAGCGCGGCCACATGACCAAGGCGGCGGAACTGCTGGGCATTTCGCAGTCGGCGGCATCGGCGGCCATCCGGGCGCTTGAAGAACAGCACGGCGTCCACCTGTTCAACCGGGTCGGCCGCAACATCGAGCTTGCCCAGACCGGCCACCGGTTCCTGCCGGAGGCCAAGGCCGTGCTCGAACGGGCCGCCGCCGCCCGCAATGTGCTGGAGCATGT
>NZ_RZPF01000711.1:0-3359 GCF_004022735.1 Mesorhizobium sp. M7A.F.Ca.AU.001.01.1.1 | reverse complement strand
CCGCCAGGCCCGCCGCCCCCGCCGATGGCGACCGAAATTGCAGGCGCTACGCCGATGGCGTAGCCGCCATTGCCGCCGCCACCGCCGACCGACTGGATCAGAATGCCATGCGCGCCGTCGCCGCCGTTTCCATCGACGCCGGTCTTGATGACGCCGCCAATATTGCCGGTCGCCGTATCGCCCTGGCCGCCACCGCTTGCCTTGCCACCGATCGACACGAGACCGATGGCGCCGCCGCCATCGCCGCCGCCGCCGCCCACCGACTCGACCAGCATGCCGATGGCGCCCAGGCCACTGGTGGTGATGTTGCCGGTGTTGGTCCCCGTGGCTGCCCGGCCGTCATTGCCATCCGTACCCGCGCCGCCACCGCCGAACAGACCTAGACCGCCACCGCCGTCGCCGCCGCCACCGCCCACCGACTGCACGACCATGCCGCTGGCAAAATCTCCCCGAGTTGTGATGGTCCCGGAATTTATCCCCTCGGCATTGCCGCCGATTGTCGGCACGCCCCCATTGCCGCCGTTACCCACGATACCGAAACCACTTGCACCATCACCGGCAACGCCGCCCGCCGACCGCACAAGCATACCCTTCGAGAAAGCCCCGTCCGTGGAAATGGAGCCGGCATTATCGCCTTTCGCGTCACCGCCGAAACCGCCATTGCCGCCATTGCCACCCTTGCCGGCACCGATCGCAGCGCCCAAGCCGCCATTGCCGCCGCGCCCTCCGCTGGAATTGACGGTGATGCCGTTCGAATTGACCCCGTGCGTGATGATATTGCTTTCGATCGTAGTGGTCACGGTCGCCGTGCCGCCATCGCCACCCCGCCCGCCGACGCCGCCCTTACCGCCTACCGCGATGGCGAATGCCCATGCGCCGTTACCACCATCCCCACCGCTGGCGTCGCCCGATATGCCGGGAGCATTGTCCCCCGATGTTTCGAGGGCGCCAGATGCGTTGTTTGTTATATCGACGGTTCCGCCCTTGGCGCCATCGCCGCCTTTACCACCCTTGATCTCCACAAAAGGCGGGACGGCTGTTGCATGGACAGCCGAGCCGCCATCGCCGCCGCGCCCACCCCGGGCGCTGCCAACGAAAGCGGCCTCCCCGGAGGTCGTGCGGCCGACACTATTCGTTCCCGTAGCCGGCGCCACCGGCGAATGGCCATCTCCGGCGTCAGCAGTACCGATTCCGTCATCACCATTGTCGCCCGGTGCACCATCCGTATTGATGGACAATTGCTGCGCATGGGCCGGAGATTGAGCGTAAGGAAAGACCAGCCCCACCAGTGCCGTAGCGCAAAGCAATCGAGCTATCCGTTTGGGCAGAGTGGCGAGACATTGATTCGGCCGGCCGGGCAAACCCTTCTGAGTCGCCGCGGCATCACGAAGAACTTCCTCAGAACATGCCCTGGCTGAACCGTCGTCGGCCGATGCGCACGACAATACGGCAACGCGCTCTGTGAACAAAGCCATGCACTTACCCCCCATTTTACGGGGGCGCGCCTCAATGCCTGCTTGAGTCCGACGCCACCGCTATGCTCTGCTCATGCAATTGCAATAAGGATGCCGGCACTGTGCAATAAGGTTCAATGCATTAAAACAGGGCATCCGTATTCCCACTTGCGGAGCTCTGACTCAATTAGAATACATTAACTTATGCCGGATGAAACCAAAAATTTACGTGGGGAACACTGACCAAAGCCACCGACGTTTCATAGTCATCATATGATGACTATCTGCCGTTTCGCGGCCGAAATCGCAGAACAAAGCGATTGGACCGCCCGATTTCGTGATACTCGACCCGCTGGCCATGGCATCGACGCGCAAACGCCCTATATCAAAGGACAGAGTTTTTGCGCGGGAATGAACGGATGTCGGCACTTCGGCCATCAACGATCTTCACAGTGGCAATGCTGGCCACGGCAGTGCTGGCGGGCGTTTGCCTGCCGGCTTCCGCGCAAGCGCTCAATCCCGCTACCGGCAACAATGCGCTGATCCGGCAGAACGACCTGCAAATCCTGCAAAACAGGATACAGCGGCAGCAATATCAACAGCAACAGCAGCAGAATCGCGCCCAGGACCGCCAGATCTTTCAGCAACCGCCACCGGTCGTGCAGCAGCTCAAGCCAAGCTGCCAGACACAGATAATCGGCACCACCGCCGTGAGCAATTGCCGCTGACATCAAGGCCTTTTTCGTTTATTTAGCCGACTTATGTATTTCGAGTGTCGTTGGCACATGCGAAAGTTTTGGTTTTGCAACGACGCCTTGTCGCGCTATGCGGCATTGCATCGACTGGATTGACGAATGGCAGCCACCAAGAAAAAGGCCGTACGCAAGGCAAAGAAGGGCGAGAGAATCCGCCAGGTGGCGGCTATTCCCTTCCGGCTGACCGCGCGTGGCGATATCGAGGTGATGCTGGTCACGTCGCGTACCACCAGGCGCTTCATCGTCCCCAAGGGCTGGCCGATGAAGGGCAAGAGCGGACGCAAGGCGGCCACCATCGAGGCGCAGGAGGAAGCCGGCGTGCTCGGCAAGACGCTGAAGCAGCCGGCGGGCACCTATTCCTACTGGAAGCGGCTGGCAAATCGCTTTGTCCGCGTCGACGTCATCGTCTACCTGCTCGAGGTGAGCGAGGAACTGGCCGACTGGCAGGAAGCCAAACGACGCCAGCGGGCCTGGCTGGCGCCAGCCGATGCGGCCATGCTCATCGACGAGCCGGATCTTTCAACGTTGGTGAAGACGCTGAAGATCCCTGTGCAGGTGGACCAGGCGTAGAGCCTCACTCGCCGGGGTCATCGCTTTCGGGAAACGGCCGCACCGGCGTGCCGGTATAGGCCCACAGCCACTCGCGCGGCAGCGGCCCCTTGTTTCGCTCGGCCTGCTGCGACTGCTCCCAGGCATGCGCCAGGATGCCGACCGAGCGCGACAGCACGAAAAGCCCTCGCGTCAGCGGCGGCGGAAAACCGAGTTCGCCATAGATGACGGCGGTGGCGCCATCGATGTTGAGGGGTATTTTTTTCCCCTTGCGGCGTTCGACATCCGCCTCGACCGCTTCGGCGATATCGGCGAAACGCCCATTGACGGCACCGCGTGCGGCAAATTCGCGGGTCAGTTCCAGCAAGCGCGGCGCGCGCGGGTCGACGGGATGGAAGCGATGTCCGAGCCCCGGCACATAGCCCTTCTCCTCGGCGAAGAACCGGTCGAGCCGCGCCGAGACCGCCTCATTCAGCGTCATCCCGGCATCAATCGCCACGGCAATGTCACCATAAAAGGAAAGCGCCTGCTCGCCGGCGCCTCCATGCACGTCGCCGAGAACGTTGATGGCCGAGGCCATGGCGCTGTTGATACCGACGCC
>NZ_RZPF01000070.1:0-13534 GCF_004022735.1 Mesorhizobium sp. M7A.F.Ca.AU.001.01.1.1 | reverse complement strand
GGATAGTAGGCGGCATCGGATCTGTCGGCGCCGGCAGGCGCGATGTAGGAGCCGACGGCGACATTGGCCCCAGCCTCGGCCAAAGCCGTGGCAATGGCGAAGCCCATGCCCGAGAAACCGCCGGTCACGATGGCGCTACGGCCGGAAAGGTTGTTCATGGCGCACGGTCTCCGCTTCGTTTGGGCAGGCAATCAGTCCTGACCGGATTTGGCAATCACAGCGGCGCAGCCTCCATCGACGAGCGTTCAGGACCCCTGAAGCGGTCTGCCCAGCCATTCGCGATAAAAGCCTTCGAGGTCGGGTTCGAAATCATACACGATGGGATAACCGGGTGCCGCCGCCTCGACCTCATGCAGCGTCCCGCACTCCGGGCAGATGAACTCCCGGATTTCCATCCATTCGGGATCAGGGAGATCGCTGTTGGGATAGATCTCGCGCAAAGCCTCCTCGGTGTTGCGCACGTTAATCACGGCGTTGAGCTTCCAGTTCTTCCGATAGTCGCCGAAGGAGTGGCCGCATTCGCAGCGGGTAATGCGCTCATCGCCACTCTGGCAGATGAACAGATGGTCCGAGACCGGCAGCAGGATCGGGTCCTTCCAGGCGACACGATCCTGATAGACGGCAACCATCTTGAAGAAACGGTCGTCATCCTTGTAGGCACTCATGATGCGCCTTGTCTGCGGCCAGGGCAGCTTGCCGGCGGCCAGATCGCCCAGAACTTCCTTGCTGTATGAGGTCATGGCTTGGCTCCCGGCGTGAAGATCGATTTGGCGTCGACGTTCCAGAAATCGCTGAATTCCTTGGTGAAGCGCGACGACAGCTTGATCGCGCTGGCGTACATTTTCTTCACTTCGGGCGCGAAGTCGGCCTTTCCGACGCGGCCACGCTCCTTGGCGATCCAATCCGCCACCGGAATCGCCTTAGCCAGGCGCTCTTTGCGCATGGCGGCGCGGCGTTCGACCGTGGCGTCGATATCGGCGACGGGATAACCGTCTTCATCGTCCTTCAGCACAATGCCGAAAACCTGGTCCGCCGCTTCACGGGTGAGAAAGCCGTTCTCGACATCCCATGCCGTCTTGATCGGATCGCGCTCCAGCACGTCGCCATAGCCACCGCCGCCATTGTAGGAATGGCTGAAGATGTCGCCGGATTTGTGCGGCGAGGTGATGTAGGGGCCTTCGACCACGACATGGTCGCCGCCGATGTTCTTCTCGTAGTCGGAGACGTCAGGGTCGATGCCGGGCGAATGCGCCAGCGGTTCGCCTTTTGCCGCCAGTTCGTGAATGTCTGAGTTGCGCACCGCGCGATGCTTCTGGCAGGTCGGCGCCGGATAACCACCGCACATGCCGCCATTGTCGAACACGCGCGAGGAGTGCTCGGAGGTGTGGAGCCGCAGATGTGAGGTCTTGTTGATCAGCCAGGTCGAGACGAAGGAACAGCCACCGCGATATTTACCGGCGCCGCCGGAATTCGGCACGATCGAACGGCCGATATAGACCATCGGCATCGACTGTTCCCAGACCTCGATGTTGCCCATGTCGGATTCCGGGTTCCAGCCGACATAGGCGGTGTCGAGACCGTCCTTGATGGCGAGCGCCCCGGACCCGGCGGCAGCGCACTCGAAATGCGCCATGCCGAACGGCGTGCCGTATTGGCTTTCGCCGCCCATCTCGATCATCGGGCTGTTGACCTGGCCGACAAAGGCCTCCTCGACGAAGCCGCGCGCGACAAAACTGCGCGACAAAAGCCGTTGGAAAACACCGTAGGCCGGCAGCAGCAGCGCCCATGAGGTGGCGGTGGCCACCATCTCGTTGTCGGGGTTGGTCCAGGTGCCGTGCGGCAGTTTCAGTTCGGTCGCCATCCAGGCACCGTCATTGACCAGGCCTTCGAAATTCATGTGCTGGGTCAGCGTCACGAACATGCCGCCATCCATGCCGGCCGGCGTGCAGTTCATCGAATGGTAGCCCCAGGGCTGCGTGCCCTCGAAGTCCATGGTGATCTTGCCGTCTGACGTGATCTCCATCTCGATCGGGATGTTGTAGAGCCAGTCGGGATCGCCGAGCAGCTGGAAGCCGGGCTTTCCCGCCGTGACATGGCCGTAGAACGTGTGGCCGCGGTAGATGCCGGGCACGGTGAGCTGGCGGGTGCGGGCGAGCTGGGCGCGGCGACCTTCCTCGATGAACTCCTTCGACACCTTCATCCAGTAGTCGAGGCCGATCTCGGAGATCAGCTGCTTGACGCTTTCGCGCATGTCGATGCAGGAGGCGACCTTGGCCTTCTCGTCGAGCACCCAGTAGATCGGCATGCGCAGATTGCGCTCGCAGCGGATGACGTAGTCGCGCCGGATCTCGTCATTCTCGCCGATCTTCTCGGCGCAGACGAACAGGCCTTCGGTGAAGCGCTCCTGCGCCAGGCAGACATCGCCGCCCGGCGTGATGCCGCCGGCTTCCAGTTCGTGGCAGACGGCACCGGCCCAGCCGACCAGCGTGTCTTCATGGAAGATCGGCACCACATCCATGACATCAGGCACCTGCACGGTGCCGATGAAGGCGTCGTTGTTGGCGAAGATATCGCCTTCACGGATTTTCGGGTTTTCCTCGTAATTGTTCTTGATCATCCATTTGATGAAGCGGCTCATCGTATGGACATGCACCATGATGCCGTTGGAGAGCGCGATGGCGTCGCCTTCGGGCGTATAGATGGCGACCACCATCTCGCCGACTTCGCGCACGCCGGGCGAGGCCGAGATGCGGCGGGCCATTTCGCGAGCCGAGACGCAATAGGCGCGCAGCTTGGTGTGCAGCGTCTCGAACTTCAGCGGATCCTGGTTGCGCAGCGTGAGTTCCGTGATGCCGTCATAGCAGCCGGTCTCTTCCATCAGCCGCTCGGAATCGAGCAGTCTTTCGCGAAGGCGCAGGGCCGAAGCAGGTTTGTCCAACATGGCGGTGCCCTCTCAAGCGTGGGTGTAGTGCAGCAGCGTCCATTCATCGACATGGACGCGGTCCTGCGGATGAACGACGAGCGTGGTGGCGGGGTGTTCGATGATGGCCGGACCGATGACTTCGTGACCGGGCTGCAGCAGGTCCATCTCGTAGAGATTGGCCTTGTGCCAGCGTCCGCCGATATAGGCCTCGCGCACGCCCTTGTGCGCGGAAGCCGGATCCGACTTGCCGAGCGGACGCTTGAGCAGCACCGGTTTGACCTTGTCGGCGGTGGCGATCAGCC
Organism: Mesorhizobium sp. M7A.F.Ca.AU.001.01.1.1; assembly: GCF_004022735.1. Classification (NCBI taxonomy): domain Bacteria; kingdom Pseudomonadati; phylum Pseudomonadota; class Alphaproteobacteria; order Hyphomicrobiales; family Phyllobacteriaceae; genus Mesorhizobium; species Mesorhizobium sp. M7A.F.Ca.AU.001.01.1.1. The sequence goes on along the minus strand of NZ_RZPF01000070.1, from coordinate 10,309 downwards.
CGAGTTCGGTGATGGTGAAGCCGGCCTCGCCATAGCGCGACACGCGATGATTGACCTTGGCGTAGACCGCCTCGAACTCGTCGATAACCCTGCGCATGTCGTCGGCCGAGTTGACCTCAGCCAGCGGCGCCATCACTTCGACATCCTCGAGCTGGCCGGTGTAGCGCATCATCAGGAACGGCACGGTCCTGATCTTCTCACGCGCATGGCCGTCGGCGATCATCTCGTCGACCGCGGCCTTGGTCAGGTCGTTCCAGACCGTGGTGACCTTGACGCCGAAGGCGGCCAGCGTCGCCTCATCGGCGCGTGACGGGATGTCGTGCTGCGTCGACACCGAATGCCGGCGCATGAAATCAGCCGTGGTGCAGCCGAAGGCGGAGAAGGCGGCCGCAAACTGGAAGGTGATGATGTCCTTGAAGCCGATGCCCCTGGAACAGCCGGCCAGGTGCAGCGGGCCAGAGCCGCCATAGGACAGCAGCGTGAACTCGGAGGGATGGATGCCCTGGCCCGAAATGACGCGGCGCAGCGCGTTGTTGGCGTCGGCCTCCAGCATGTCGATCATGCCTTCGGCGGCTTCCTCCAGCCCGACGCCCAGGATGTCGGAGCATTTCTCCTGGAAGGCGCGGCGGGCCTTTTCGACCTGCAGCACGACCTTGCCGCCGAGGAAATAGTGCGGGTTGAGCCGGCCGAGAATCGCATCGCAATCGGCAATGGTCGGTTCGGTGCCGCCCCTGGCGAAGCAAATCGGACCTGGATCGGAGCCGGCGCTTTCCGGTCCAAGCGAGACTTTCTTGGTCAGCGGATCGACCTTGAGGATCATGCCGGCGCCGGCACCGATCGTATCGAGGTGCAGCGTCGGCACGTTGAGCTTGAAGCGATCCATCAGCGGCTCGTTCTCGATCCGCGTCTGGCCGCGCGTGATAACGCCCATGTCGAAGGAGGTGCCGCCCATGTCCGAGCAGATCAGCGAATCATTGCCGATCAGCTTGCCGACATAGGCAGCACCGAGGATGCCGCCGATCGGGCCGGAGATCATGGTTTCATGCAGGCGCGGATGGTTGATCGAGGTCAGGCCGCCGAAGGAGAGCAGCGTCTGCACGCCATATTTGAAGCCGTATTTCTTCGAGACGTCCTCGATACCCCTAAGCTGCTTGCGGCCGCGCGAGGTGGCGTAGGCCTCGATCAGGACCGAGTTCAGCCGCGACTGCTCGCGGATGACCGGGCGGACCTCGTGGCTGGTGTAGACGATGATGTCGGCGCCGGCCTTGTCGACCTCTTCGCGGCAGATTTCCGCGATGCGCTTCTCGTGCACCGGATTGACGTGCGAGAAGATGGTCATGATGCAGATCGCTTCGACCTCGTCGGCGATCAGTTTTTTTGCGGCTGCAGAAACCTCGTGCTCATAGAGCGGCAGCACGACGTCGCCGAACTGGTCGATCCGCTCGGTGACGCCATGGGTGCGGCGGCGCGGCACCAGCGGATCGGGATGATGGTGGGTGACCGCATGCAGCCGGTCGGCGTAGGAATAATCGGCCCAGGCCTGCAGCCCGCGGCCCATCAGGATCATGTCCTCGAGGCCCTTGGTGGTGATCAGGCCGAGCCGGCGGCCGGTGCGCGACAACAGCGTGTTCAGCATGCCGGTGCCGGAATAGAGCACGACGTTGACGCCTGAAAACAATGATTCCAGCGAGATGCCCCAGGCATCCGCCGCGTCCTCGGCCGAGGCCAGAAAACCCTCGGCTTCGTTCTTCGGCGTGGTCGCCGACTTGCCGATCTTGAAGTGGCCGTCCTGATCGACAAGGATCGTGTCGGTCATGGTGCCGCCGGCGTCGATGCCGATGACGATTGGGTTGCCGACAATGGGGGCGGTGAGATTGGGTTGGGTCACGGTCGCCTCGGGATCTGGTCTAGGTTGACGCCAGGCTAGATTCATTGGATGGCCTCGCGCCATATGCCTAAAGACACAATGACGGTTGGGCTGACATCGCCGAGAAAAGGGCATGGGCATGGGCAATATCTGGGCGCCGCTCGCCAAAGCGATCGCCGCCATCGGCACGGACAGGCATGTCGACTGCCTGATCGACCTGATCGGCGCCGACATCGACCACGACCTCGTCACGGTGACGCGCTATTCGGCGACGCAGACACCCGAATTCATCAAGCACCGGCGCTTCTCGGATGAGATGGTCCGGCGCTATCTCCACAATTACTACGTGTTCGACCCGTTCTATGCCTCGTGGCGGCGCGAGCGCAGGTTGGGCATCATGCCGCTGAAACGGCTCGCCGACGACGAGGCCAAGCGCGGCCAGTACATTGCCGGCTTCCTGGCGCAGTCGGAGATCTGCGACGAGGTCGGCATCATGCTTGCCGATGGCGGCGACTGGTGCCTCGGCATCTTCCTCGACCGCTCGACCACGTCGTTCAAGGAGAGCGAGATCGCTTTGCTGGACGAGCGGTTGCCTGTATTCGAGGCGCTGCATGCGCTCGACATCAAGGCGCGCGGAACCAAATTCTCCCGCACGTCGGCGCCGACAGGCCCCGGCGCCTCGCCCCGGCAGGAGCCGACGATCCCGGCCAGTCTGTGGCCGGAGCTGTCGCTGCGCGAGCGGGAATTGGTTCAGTTGATCCTCGCCGGCCACCCGACGGCCAACATCGCCGAGCGCCTCGGCATCACCGTCGGCACGGTCAAGAACCATCGCCGGCGCATCTACGAGAAGCTCGACATCACCACCGAGCGGGAATTGTTTTTGCAGTTCTTCCAGCATCAGGCCGATCGCTAGCCGCTCGCTTACCCAGCCGATCCGCCAGCCGAATGCCTGATTTGCAGAGCCGCTCCCTCCGTGAATTGGTGCAGGGGGCTTGTCGCCGGAATGGCTCGAAAACTGGCTTCAAAATTCCTCTTGCGGAACGCCGCCGTCCCGGCTTAGTCTCGGCTTCGCACAGAAAATGAAATTTAATTCCATTTGTGCGGTGCCCGCAAGCCAGTGCAGTGCCCAGGAAAAGTGCCCGGACGCAATCGACTGAGAAAATATTTGATATATCATCTACCAGAACGGAAATAGCTGACATGGTCCAGCAGACATCGATCCAGCCATCGGCGCCCTGGTTGCGGCTCGACGTCGACGATTCGGACTGGAACGACGCCGAGGTTTCGAGCCTGGTGCGCTGGTATCAGCAGATGCTGCTCATCCGCCGTTTCGAGGAAAAAGTGCTCGATCTCGCCAATGCCGGGCTGGTGCATGGTCCGGCGCATGCCAGCATCGGACAAGAGGCGACGGCGGTCGGCGCCATGTCCGTGCTCGGTACGGGCGACCGCATCAACGGCACCCACCGCGCCCATCACCAGGTCTTGGCCAAGCTTGTCAACGCGCAGACGCCCGGCGGATTCGACCCGTTGCATGACGCTTTCAACCCGGACATGCAGGGCTCGGTGCGCGGCTTGATGGCCGAGATCATGGGCCTCAAGTCAGGCTATTGCGGCGGCCGTGGCGGCTCGATGCATATGCGCGACGATGCCTCCGGCATCCCTGGCACCAGCGCGATCATTGGCGGCAACCTGCCGCATGCGGCCGGCTATGCGCTGGCCGACAAGCTGCTCGGTACCGGCAACATCTCGGTCGCCTTTTTCGGCGACGGCACGATGATGGCGGGGCCGGCCTATCAGGCGATGAACATCGCCGCGCTCTACCGGCTGCCGGTGATCTTTTTCGCCGAAAACAATCTCTATGCCGTCTCGACGCACATCAACGAGCAGACGCGCGAGACGCGGCTGGCCTCGCGCGGACCTATGCTCGGCTTTCGCGGCATCGAATGCGACGGCATGGATGTGGTGGCGGTCCACCATGCCATGCGCGAGGCGCGCCGGGCGATCGAGGAAGACGGTGGCCCGGTGCTGGTCGAGGCGCTTTGCTACCGCTTCCTGCATCAGAGCGGCGCGCGCCCGGGTAGCGAATTCGGCTACCGCACGCGGGCCGAGGAAGACGCCTGGAAAGCGCGCGATCCGCTGGTCACGATGGCGGCTCGCCTGAAGACGATGGGCATTTTGAACGCTTCCGACCTCGGCACACTCGACCAGCGCGTCATGGAGGTGGTCAACACCGCTGCCGATTCGCTCACCGAAATGAGTGGCAACGCGCTGGGCATTCCCGACCATCTGTGGCCAGACCCAGGCGGCGTCGACAACCAGATACGCGGTGATCTTTCCGAACTGAAGGGCGAGCGTTTCCTCGAGATCGAGGATATGCCGCCAGCCGACACCAGGCCGGTCAAGTTCATGGTTGCCGCGTCCGAGGTGATTGCGCGCGCCATGGAAAAGGATTCGCGCATCATTATCATGGGCGAGGATGTGCACCGGCTGCGCGGCGGCGTTTCGGGCGCCACAAAGGGTGCGCTGGAACGCTGGCCGGAGCGTGTACTGGCAATGCCCATCGCCGAGAACGGTTTTGTCGGCGTGGCGCTGGGTGCAGCGCTTTGCGGGCTGCGGCCTATCGTCGAGATCATGTTCGGCGATTTCTGCCTGGTTGCCGCCGACCAGCTGTTCAATGCGGTCAGCAAGGTGCGCCACATGTTCGGCGGCGGCTTCCCGGTGCCGATCGTGATCCGGGTGCGCGTCTCGCCGCACACCGGCTACGGCTCGCAGCATTCGGGCGATCCGTCTGGCCTGTTCGCGCTGTTTCCCGGCTGGCGCATCGTCGCCCCGACGACGCCCTTCGACTATATCGGCCTGATGAATTCGGCGCTGAAATGCGACGATCCGGTCGTCGTCATCGAGCATGTCGAACTGTTCCCGAGCGAAGGGCCTGTGCCTGCGGATGACCGCGATTATTGCGTGCGACTCGGCAAGGCGAAAACCGTCAGGCCGGGCAGTGCCTGCACCTTGCTCACCAGTGCCAGCATGGTCGCCGTCGCCAAGCAGGTGGTCGAGGAGACCGGCGTCGATGCCGAGATCATCGATCTGCGCAGCCTCGACCCGACCGGGCTCGACTGGCCGCTGGTGGAGGCCTCGATCCGCAAGACCAACCGGGTGGCCGTCGTCGAGCAGGTGCAGCGTGGACTGTCGCTTGGCGGACGGCTGACACAAGAGATTCAGGATCGCGTGTTCGACTATCTCGATCACGAGATCCTGCATGTGACGGGAAGCCTCTCGGCTCCCGTCGTATCGGCCCCGCTCAACCGCGCCGCACTGGGCGGCGCTGATAAGCTCAAGGCCGCGCTTCAATCCCTCATTGCCGTGGGTGGATAGAGCAACGCATTGCCACAAAGATCTGACAAGAAAATGGGAGAATGAAATGGACATGACGATCCTACCAAGAGCCAAGACCAGGGCGACGATGCTGGCGGCCGTGCTGCTGGCCACCAGCGCCTTCTGGGCGCCTGCCACCTTCGCGCAGGACAGCAAGCCGCTGGTCATTGCGCGTAACATCGACCTCAATTCGCTCGATCCGCACCGCGCCTTCTGCGACACCTGCCAGATCTACAATTCCAGCGTCTACGAATCGCTGCTGACGCTGGACAAGGACAACAAGCTGATCCCGCTGCTCGCCTCGAAGTGGGAAGGCAATGCCGACCAGAGCAGCTTCACCTTCACGCTCGACCCGGCCGCCAAATTCTCGGACGGTTCGCCTGTCGAAGCCAAGGACGTCAAATGGTCCTGGGAGCGGCTGAAGAACCTCAAGGGCAGCGCCTCGTTCCTGATGGACAATGTCGCCTCGATCGAGACTCCGGACGCGCATACGGTCGTCGTCAAGATGGTCGCGCCGAGCTCCGAATTCCTCAACATCGCGGCGGCGCCCTACGCAGCGGTCGTCAACAGCAAGGTTGCTTCCGAAGCCGGCGCCAAGGCCGATGCGGACGCCTCGACGACAGACAATGCCGAGGCCTGGTTCCTGGCCCATTCGGCCGGCAGCGCGCCGTTCGTGCTGAAATCCTATGAGCCCAATTCGGAACTGCGGCTGGCGCGCAACGACAAGTACTGGCGCACGGCGCCGGCGCTGAGCGAAGTCGTCATACGCCAGACCAAGGATGCGGTGGCGCAGGCGCAGATGCTGCAGAGCGGCACCGCCGATATCGCCATGCAGATCGACCCGGACACGGCCAAGACGATGACCGGCAGCGACGTCAAGATCGAGACCGTGCCGTCCTACAACTTCATCTATGTGGCGCTGTCGCCCGGCGCCAAGGCCAACAAGGTGCCGCTGACGCCCGAAGTGCGCGAGGCCATTTCGCTCGGTCTCGACCGTCCTGCTATCCTCGACTTCACCATCGGCTCCGAGGGTCAGCTGATCAGCGCGCCGATCCCGCTCGGCTTCCCCGGCGGTTCGGGCTTCGAGGCGCAGCCCTATGACGTTGCCAAGGCAAAGGAACTTCTGGCCAAGGCCGGACACGCCGACGGCTTCGAGATGGAGGCAGCGTTCCCCGGCATGAACGTCTACGGCGTCGATCTCTCGCTCTTGATGCAGAAGGTCCAGCAGGATCTGGCCAAGATCAACATCAAGCTCGACCTGCAGCCGATCCCCTTCGCCAATTGGCGCGAGCGCGTCAATGGCGACGGCATCCCGATGACGGCGGTGTTCTACGCGCCGGACTATTACGGCACCTCGCAATACATCGACTATTTCGCAATGACGAAGGGCAGCCCTTGGTCGCGCCGTGCCGGCGCGGAGCGCGACCCGTCGGTGCTCAACCCGAAGGAAGCGGATATCTACAAGGCAGCCCTTGCGGCAAGCGGCGACGAGGCCGCCAAGCTGTGGCACCAGGCCGGCGAGGAGATGATCAAGGACAGGATCATCCTGCCGCTGATCAGCCCGAACCTGATCCTGGCCTACAAGTCGGACGTCAAGGGCGTGCGCTACAGCGCCTGCTGCAACCTGCCGCTGGCAGAACTCAGCCACTGAGCAAAACAATACGGGGAGGCGACAGTCGCCTCCCTGTTCTCCATCCCGGAAGGCCAGCAAATCCTGTTCTTCCAACATCAAATTCAATATATGATATATCAATGAGCGGAGACCTCGTCATGCCTTCCCTGATCAACTCCAAGGACCAGTTGCTGCGCGAGCGTGCGGCCTCGGTCATTCCGGGCGGCATGTGGGGACACATGGCGACGCGCTATCTCGGCTCCGCCTATCCACAATTCTTCGAACGCGCCGACGGCTGCCGGGTCTGGGACGTCGACGGGCACGAATACATCGACCTGATGTGCAGTTGGGGGCCCAACATTCTCGGCCACCATCATCAAGCAGTCGAAGAGGCTGCCGCCCGGCAGCGTCGCCTCGGCGATGCGATGAACGGCCCCGGCGAGGTATTGGTCGAACTGGCGGAGCTGCTGGTCAAGACGGTCGCGCATGCCGACTGGGCAATGCTGCAGAAGAACGGCACCGACGCCACCACGGCCTGCGTGACGATCGCGCGCGCCGGCACCGGCCGACGCAAGGTGCTGGTCGCGCGCGGCTCCTACCACGGTGCCGTGCCGTGGTGCACGCCATCGCTGGCCGGCGTCACCGCCGAGGACCGCGCCCATCTGATCCATTTCGACTACAATGACGTCGCCAGCCTCGAAGTGGCCGTCGAGCAGGCCGGCAACGATCTCGCTGCTGTCGTCGTCACTGCCTTCCGGCACGACATCGCCCGCGACCAGGAACTGCCGACCGCCGCCTTCGCCAAACGGGCGCGCGAACTCACCACCGCTGCCGATGCGGCATTGATCGTCGACGATGTGCGCGCCGGCTTCCGCATCGACCTCGCCGGCAGCTGGGAGCCGCTCGGCGTACGGCCGGACCTGTCCGCCTTCTCGAAGGCGATCGCCAATGGCTATCCGCTGGCCGCCATCGCAGGCACCGACCGGTTTCGCGAAGCCGCGACCAAGGTCTATGTGACGGGTTCTTTCTGGTACGGCGCCGTCGCAATGGCCGCGGCGATCGCTACCATCAGCACGCTGCGCGATACCGACGCCGTCACCCACATGACACAGGCCGGCGACAGGCTGCGCTCAGGCCTCGATGCTGCAGCGAAGAAGCATGGTCTTTCGCTGCGACAGACAGGTCCGGTGTCGATGCCGATGGTGCTGTTCGACGGCGATGCCGAATTCAAGCTAGCCAACGCATTCTGCTCGGCCGCCTTGCGCGAAGGCGCTTATTTCCATCCCCGGCACAACATGTTCCTGAGTGCTGCGCACACCGCAAAAGATATAGATCTCGCCCTGCAGGCTGCCGATGCGGGCATGGCCGCCGCGGCGCAGGTGGCGTGACCGGCGCCAATGCGGTGGAAAGGAACAAACTGTTCAGCCGGTGGCCGACACCAGTCGGCCGTTCTGCGCAGCGCGGCGCAGTTCCTCCGGCGTGACCGCGCCGTCGTTCAGCCGTTCGAGAACCTTGACCAGCAGGCGGCCGCCTTCGATCATGTCCTGCTGAATGCCCTTGCGCACACCGTTCTCGTCGCGCGCCCGCAGCGCTTCAAGAATGTCGAGATGCCGGTGGCGGCCGTCATAGGTCGGCCGGGCGTGAGGGTACTGGTAGTTCACCAGCGGTCCGTTGCGCAGCCAGATTCCCTCAATGATGGCCAGCAGCTCCGGCATTTGCGCCGCCTGGTAGATGGAGTGATGGAATTCCCAATTGTCGCGGACGGCTTCGAACCAGCGGCCATTGTCCTCGTTCGCAATGAGTTTCTCATGCACCGCCGCCAGACGGTCGATCTCGCGCGGCTCGATGCGCGTCGTTGCCGCGGCACCCGCCATGCCTTCGAGATGCAGCCTGATGCTGCGCAGTTCCAGATACTGAGCCAGCGACAGCTGGGCGACGGTGATCGAACGGCCGGCCTCCATCTCCAGGCCTTTTTCGCGCACCAACTGCATCAGCGCCTCGCGCACCGGCGTCTCAGACACCTGAAGGCTGGCGGCAAGGTCGCGGATCTTGAAGCGATGGCCCGGCCAGAAACGGCCTTCCATCATGGCACGGCGAAGCTCCTCATAGACACGCGTCGTCAGATTGTCGCGCGCGATCGGCGCGATAGAAGCAGTCACATCCGCTCTCCGTTCTTGCAACAGCGCAGGCGTCGCCTGCGTCGCGTGGCTTGTGTATATGATACCACGAATGGCCTGACCACCGACATGAGACAAGCCGCCCCGAAACCGGCAGACATGAGACGGGCCGCATGACCGCGTCGATGCCTTCCTTGCTGTTCGGCGCCATTGCCGACGATCTGACCGGCGGCACCGAGCTGGCGTCGATGCTGGTCGCGCGCGGCATTCCGACGGGATGCACGGTCGGGCTGGACGCGCCGATCCCATCAGGCAATCTTGCCCATGTGATCCTGCTGAAGACCCGCGTCATCGCAGCCAGCGATGCGGTGCGCCAGGTGCTGGAGGCCGCGGACCGGCTGGTCGAAGCTGGCGCGCGGCAGATCTTCTTCAAATATTGCGCCACCTTCGATTCGACGCCCGCGGGCAATATCGGTCCTTGCGCCGAAGCGCTGCTCGAGCGCCTTGGCGGCGGCGTCACACTGTTCGCCCCCGCGCTGTGTGAGACTGGGCGCACCGTCTATCAGGGGCATATGTTCGGCGGTCCCCAGCTGCTTGCTGAGTCGCCCAAGCGCTTCGATCCGCTGACGCCGATGACCGATTCCAATCTGGTTCGCGTGCTGCAGGCGCAGAGCAGGGGCAAGGTCGGGCTGGTGCCCTATCTCGTCGTCGACGCCGGCGCTGGAGCCATCCGGAGCGCTATAGGAGAGCAAAGCAGGCGCGGCGAGACGCTGCTGGTCACCGACACCATCCGCGAGCGCGATCTGGCGGCGATCGCGGAAGCCACCTTCGACCTGCCGCTGATGACCGGCAATTCCTCAGTCGCCGCGCATCTGCCACCGGCCTGGCTCACGCATGGGCTGCTGGATTCAGGCGATCTCGTTGCCGCCAGCCTGCCGGCCGTCGAAGGGCCGGCAGCGGTGCTGGCCGGCAGCGTCGCCGACCGCACCATCGAACAGCTCGAGCGTTTTGCGCAAAACAATCCACTGCTGACGATTGACCTTGCCAGCGCCTTTGCCGGCGCCGATGTCATGGCCGAAGCGCGTACCTTCGCCCAACGGCATTTGCCCGGCGCGATGATCGCCATTGCTACGACAGCGCCGCAAGCGACCGTCGAAGCGCTGCAGCAGGCGCATGGCCGCGATATGGTGGCGGCAAGGGCGGAAGAGATCCTGGCCGGGATTGCCCAGATTCTGGTGCGCGAACTCGGCGTCCGCCGGCTCGTCGTCGCCGGCGGCGAGACCGCCGGTTCGGTGGTGAAGGCGCTCGGCATCGACCGGATCGCCATGGGCGCCTATG
>NZ_RZPF01000710.1:0-3359 GCF_004022735.1 Mesorhizobium sp. M7A.F.Ca.AU.001.01.1.1 | reverse complement strand
GTTCTCGGGCGGCAAGCAGGTGCTTCTGCCTCTGCTGATCGGCACCGGCGCGCCGGTGCCGATCAGCAGAGGCAGAAGCACCTGCTTGCCGCCCGAGAACGGCGCGATCATGGCGCCATTCTTCTCGATGACCGAAAGCTCGTCACCCTGCTGCCAGAGCGCGAAAGCCTCACGCTCCTCGACACGCACTTCCAGCGTATGCGGATAGACCTTGCGCACCGCCGCGACCTCGATCCACGGCAAGGTCGCAATTCGTTCCCGCGCGGCCTCGGCATTAAAGCCGATCAGCGACGTCCAGCCGTCGAGTTCAAGCCTGTCGAGTATATCGATTTCCGAGGTCTGGCGATTGCCCACCACCTTGACCTGATCGACGGCAAATCCGGTACGGGCGGTGATGCTCTGCACGATACCGTCGACATGACCGCCGAGATAGGCGCCATAGGCACTGCTCGAGAAAATCAGCACGGCCGACATCATGGCCGCGGAAAAGCGTGGCGCCTGGAATTCTCCGACACCGAGGCGCGCCATAATGCGCACCGGGCGGCGCAGCATCCGCGGCAGCACGAAATGGTCCAACGACAACGACAGGCCGAACAGCGCCGGACCGGCCGCGCCCCTCTCCCTACCCTGTCCCCATTTCAACGCAGACACGAAGCGTCCTCCACCATCCAACTCAACAAATCGCCAAACGAGTGCCCGGCATGGGCGGCGATTTCAGGCACCAAGGACGTCGGCGTCATACCCGGCTGGGTGTTGACCTCGAGCCAGACAATCTCGCCGTTTTCGGAATGCCGATCGTCATAACGGAAGTCCGACCGGGAAACGCCCCGACAGCCGATCGCTTGGTGAGCCTTGAGCGCCAGTGTTTGTATTTTTTGGTAAATATTCGGTGAAACTTTTGCGGGGCATTCGTGCTTTGATCCCCCGGCGACATATTTTGAATCATAGTCGTAGAAGGAATGGCCGGTCGGGATGATCTCGCAGACCCCCAGCGCCACATCGCCCATCACCGCGCAGGTCAGCTCCCTGCCGTGGATGTAGCGCTCGACCATGACGGTATCGCCATATTTCCACTCCGACGAGCCAAGAACCTGCGGCGGATGCGACTGGCCTTCATGCACGATGACGACACCAAAGCTCGAACCCTCATTGACCGGCTTGACCACATAGGGCGGCTTCATCGGATGCTTGTTCTGGATGGCGAAGCGGCTGGCGACCTTCGATTCGGCGACCACGATGCCGACCGACTTGGCAACCCGTTTGGCCTGCTCCTTGTTCATGGCCAGAGCCGAGGCGAGCACGCCGGAATGGGTGTAGGGAATGCCGAGATATTCGAGGATGCCCTGGATGGTGCCATCCTCACCAAAAGGGCCGTGCAGCGCATTGAAGGCGACATCGGGCTTGAGCTCGGCAAGCACGGAGCCGACATCGCGCCCGACATCGACGCGGGTGACCTGGTAACCTTCCTTCTCAAGCTCATCGGCGCAAGCCTTTCCGGAGGACAGGGACACGGGCCGCTCGGACGAAAAACCACCCAGCAGGACGGCCACATGCTTGTTTTTCATTCCCCGGCATCCCCTCTCTCACGGCGGACCAAAACCAGATTTTCCGCAACATTGAGTCAGAGTCTCCCGGCAGGTTGCCCCCCCAGACGGAAAACGCTGAAAACGCGTCGAACGACTCAAATCAGGAAACGCTTTCGAGCAGAGAATCAGAGAGTTGATTCACTGGCAAGTGCTTACGATTCCGAGAGATTCACTTTCTAAGAAAATGGATGCGAAAAGCGTGTCGTTGAGTCTTTGCGGCAACGGTCGCGGACCGTTTTTCGCCTCGTTGAAGTTCATGCATCACATGAACTTCAACGAGGCGCTAGGTGTGTCGAGATTCAGGTCAGGCCGAGTCGAAAACGATGGCTTTCGAGAACCGGAGCGGAGCATCACCTGAATATCAGCGCACCTTAAAGGAGCTGCCCGAGAAACTCCTGAACGGCATGCCCTGGCCGGAAATTGCCGATGCGCTTGATTTCCCATTGCAGCCGGATACCGGAATTCTCCAGCACCCGCGTGCGCACCGTCTCGCCGAGATATTCAAGGTCGTAGCCGGTCGCGGTTCCGGTGTTGATCATGAAGTTGCAATGCATCGGCGACATCTGCGCGCCGCCGATCATCAGGCCGCGGCAGCCCGCTTTGTCGATCTCCTTCCAGGCCGATGTGCCGTCGGGATTCTTGAAGGTCGAGCCGCCGGTCTTTTCGCGGATCGGCTGCACGGTCTCACGATGGTTCTGCACGGCCTCCATCGCAGCCTTGATGGTCGCCCTGTCCTCGGCAAAGCCTTCGAACACGGCGGAGGTGAAGATCAGCCCGGAGGGAGCCGCCGAATGGCGATAGGCGTATCCCATATCGGCATTGCTCAGCGTCTGCACATTGCCCTTGCGATCGAGTGCTCGCACTTCGATGACGCGCTCGCGCGTCTCGACGCCATTGGCGCCGGCATTCATTCGCAGCGCACCGCCGATTGCACCCGGAATGCCGTGGTAGAAATGAAAGCCGCCAATGCCGGCCTCGAGCGCCACCGCTGCGACGCGCTTGTCGGGGGTCGCAGCTCCCGCCTTGATCCTGATTGGCGAAATCACCTCGGCATCGCCGAAGCCCTTGGCCGAAAGCCGAATGACAAAGCCCTCGATGCCGCCATCGCGGACCAGAAGGTTGGAGCCGACGCCGACGACCGTCAGCGGTATCTCTTCGGGAACGGCTTTCAGGAACGCGGCAAGGTCCTCCTCATCGGCCGGCTGGAACAACGCTTCAGCCAGCCCCCCGGCACGGAACCAGGTGATCTTGTCCATCTCGGCGTTCGGCGTCAGGCGGCCACGCAGGCCGGCAAGCCGGTCGCCAAGTCTGTCGATCAGGGCCTGGCCGTGCCTCATGAGACGGTCCCGCCAAGCTCCTTGGGCAACGCATAGGCCCATTGGGTGATGTTGCCGGCTCCAAGGAAGACGACGAAATCGCCCGGCTTGGCCAGATCACGGACGATGGGCGCAATCGCCGCCGGGCCCTCGATGTAGCGCGCGTCGCGATGACCGCCGGCGCGGATGCGCGACACCAGCGCGTCCGAGCTGACGCCGTCGATCGGCTCTTCGCCGGCGGCGTAGACCGGCGCCACCATTACTGTGTCGGCGTCGTTGAAGCAGGTGGAAAACTCGTTGAACAGATCATGCAGCCGGGTGAAGCGATGCGGCTGGGCAATGGCGATGACACGACCCTGGGTGGCGCTGCGCGCCGCCTTCAGCACCGCCGAGATCTCGACCGGATGGTGGCCGTAATCGTCGAATATTTCGACGCCGTCCCACGAACCGGTATGGG
>NZ_RZPF01000709.1:0-3374 GCF_004022735.1 Mesorhizobium sp. M7A.F.Ca.AU.001.01.1.1 | reverse complement strand
AGCCCTACACCTATACCGGTTCCTTCGACACCGCCGGCCGCACCATGATGGGCCTGCTACCCAGGGATATCCACGGCGTCACCGACGGGCTGTCGCAGGCGCCGCTTGGCGTTGGCGCCAATTGCGGCGTCGGCGCGTCTGACATCCTGGCCTCGCTGCTCGACATGACCGAGGCGAAGCCGGAGGCAACGGTGATCGTCAAGGGCAATTGCGGCATTCCCGAATTCCGCGGCACCGAAATCCATTATTCCGGCACACCCGAACTGATGGCCGACTATGTCAGGCTCGCCGTCGATGGCGGCGCCAAAATTATCGGCGGCTGCTGCGGCACCTCGTTCCAGCACCTTGCCGCCATGCGCAAGGCGCTCGACGCGCACACCAAGGCGGATCGTCCGACGGTTGCCGCGATCGTCGAGCGCATCGGCCCGATGCGCAACAAGGCGGCGACGGAAAATACCGCCGAGACCAGCGAAGCCCGCCGCGAGCGCCGCCGCAGCCGGGCCTGAGCTTATCGGTTTCGATTATTCGCTGTTGTCGGCGTAGCTCGACTGCGCCGACTTGAAGTCGACCACATTGTCGCTGTGCATCGTCATCAGCGCGCCGGATGAAACCGGATCGGTTATCTGCTCCAGCATGATGCGGAAGCGGTCGTTGGTCAGCGCCGACATGGCGGTGTGGCGCGCCTGCGCGACATCGTCACTGATACGCCTGGATTCCGATGATGGGGCCGATGAAACCGCCGAAGCATCTCGTGCCGGCGGTGTCGAGTTGGCGATAGTCCTGATCTGCAATTTCGGCTCCCTCAAGCCCGGTACACCTGTCCTGCGTAACAAGCAGGGGGTTGCGATCCGCTACCGGAAATGCCGCGCAATTTAACGACCTGGAGATTCTCCGAAAAAAGGCCGGCAAGGGAATGAACCCCTCGCCGGCATGCCTCACCCGCCCGCGGTCGGTTTCCCCTGTCAGAACGATCCCATCTGAAAGAAACCGGCCGTCATCACCCACTACCGATTACCGCCCAGCGCCGAGGCAAGGCGCACAAGCGAGAGGAACTCGGACCTGTACCCAAACGGGTCGGCTCCTCGAGCGGCAGTGGCGATCTCCATGATCTTGTCGTAACCGAACTTCGCGGTCGCATCCTCGTCGCGCAGCTTCTGGCCGAAGGCGGCGACCGCGACGGAGAAGCGCTGGTCGGTGCTGGCCTGGTCGAAAGACGAGATCTCGTTGGCCGAGGTCACCGGCGTGGTGATCAGCTTCGAGACGTCTTCATTCGGCAGCTTGTAGCGGATCTTGACGAAGGCATATTCGTCCGCATTGGCAACGCCGCCATTGTCCACCGACGCCTGGCCATAACGCAGCGCGTCGATCTGTTCGCCGCCGCTGCCCTTTGGCGTGATTTCATAGATCGCGGTGACGGAATGGCCCGAGCCGATATCGCCGGCATCGACGCGGTCATTGTTGAAATCCTCGCGGTTCAAGGCGCGGGTCTCGTAGCCGATCAGGCGATATTCCGAGACCTTGTTCGGATTGAACTCGACCTGGATCTTGACGTCCTTGGCGATGGTGAACAGCGTCGACGATGCATCTTCGACCAGCACCTTCTCGGCTTCGGCCAGCGTGTCGATATAGGCGGCGGTGCCGTTGCCGTTCTGGGCGATGGTCTGCATCATCTGGTCGTTCAGATTGCCGCGGCCGAAGCCGAACACCGACAGGAAGACACCGGTCTTGCGCTCTTTTTCGATCAGCCGCTTCAGATCGTCGTCGTCGCTCTGGCCGACATTGAAGTCGCCGTCGGTGGCGAGCATCACCCGGTTGACGCCGTCCTTGACGAAGGATTTCTGCGCCAGCCTGTAGGCTTCCTTGATGCCCGCCTCGCCGGCCGTGCTGCCGCCGGGCGTCAGATTGTCGATGGCACTGAGGATCTTGTCCTTTTGGGACGCCTTGGTCGGCTCCAGGACCGTGCCGGCGTCACCCGCATAGGTTACGATCGAGATCGTGTCGTCGGCCTTCAGCTTGCTGACCAGCAGCCGAAAAGCCGATTTGAGCAGCGGCAGCTTGTCCGGCTCGTCCATCGAGCCCGAGACATCGATCAGGAAGACCAGATTGGCCTTCGGCTGCTCGGTCGGCTTGACGTCAAAACCCTTGATGGCGACATGCATCAGCCTGGTATGCGTGTTCCACGGCGTCGGCATGACGCTGACGGTCGAGTTGAATGGTGTCGAGGCCGACTCCGGACCCTTCCAGTCATAGGGGAAGTAGTTGATCATCTCCTCGACGCGGACAGTATCGACCTGCGGCAGGGTGCCCTGCTTCAGCGAGCTGCGCACGAAGGAATAGGAGGCTGTGTCGACGTCGATCGAGAAGGTCGAGACCGGATCCTCGAGTGCCGCATGCACCGGATTGGTCTTGAAATCCTCGATGCGGTCGCGGTTTTCCGGTTGCGGCTGCATCTGGTCGGCCGGCAAGGTCGACGGCTGCTGCGGCGCCATCAGCTTGGACTCGGCCGGCATGCGGGCCCGCGACGTACTGGGCGCACTTACGGCGCCATCCAATGCGAATTCGCCTGTCGGTGCCGGTGGCGCAGGCTCGGCCAGCACACCGCGCTCCAGTGCATTCTGTTGTGCCGCGCCGGAAGCAACGGTCGATTCGGATTTCTGCGGCGAGGCCGGCGCCACAGGCGCATCGGTCGCGTCGCGGCTTTCCACATCGGCGTCGGCTTTCTTGTCCGTCTCCAGCCCGGTCGGAGCCGGCTTCGGCTCGGCGGTCGTCGGCTTGACGGTCGCCGGCTTGACGGTCGCCGGCTTGTCGGCCAGCGTCTCGGTGATTTTCTCGTCGCCGCCGAATTTCGGCGGCTGTTCCCTCAGCATATGGAAGGTGGCGTATCCGGCGATCGGCAGGGCGACGAGCCCGGCAAGAACCGGCGTGGCAATGAGTTTCTTTTGCATGATCTCGCTCCAGAGCTTTTGTGCTCGCTCTGTGAGACGAAGCCCGCCAACCGATCCTTGGGTAACGGCAGAAATATTTTCCTGATCGTATGCACGCAGGGCGGCTTCGAAAGCACGTGCCTTGGCATCCTTGGCGGGCGCCGGCGCTGCTATATCGCGCAGTCTGTTGAGTTCGTTGTCGTCAACCATGGTCACACTTCCCCGGCCGCGCGCATCAGCGTCTTCAGCCGTTTCTTCGCTTCATGGATGTGCCAGGAAACCGTCGTCTCCGAGATTGTCATCGCCTCGGCCGCGGCCGCATGGCTCAACCCTTCGCCATAGACCAGCAGCACCGCGTCGCGCTGCTTGTCCGGCAATCGCCGGACGGCCGCCCACAGCGCTTCGGCAGGGTCTTCCGGTTCGACCGACGCCTCGCCCGAGATCAGTGCA
>NZ_RZPF01000708.1:0-3390 GCF_004022735.1 Mesorhizobium sp. M7A.F.Ca.AU.001.01.1.1 | reverse complement strand
AATATGTACCGCTCGACCTCAAGCCGGCGGTCAGCCGGTTCCTCGATCACTGGCAGCCGGATCTGGCAATCATCGCCGAATCCGAGATCTGGCCGATGACCATCCTCGAGCTTGGCGCGCGACGCGTGCCGCAGGTGCTGGTCAATGGCAGGCTGTCCGACCGCTCGTTCAAATCGTGGAAGAAACGCGCCAACATCGCCGAGGCGCTGTTCGAGAACCTGGCTCACGTCGTGGCGCAGTCGGATGTCGATGGCGAGCGGTTTCTCGCGCTCGGCGCGCGGCCGGTGACGGTGTCGGGCAACCTCAAGGTGGACACGTCGCCGCCTCCGGTCGACGAACGGGCGCTGGCGACACTGCGGCGGCAGATAGGCACGCGCCCGACCTGGGCGGCGATCTCGACCCATGACGGCGAGGAAGTGGTCGCGGCTGAAGTCCACGCGACGCTGCACAAGCGCCACCATGGTCTTCTGACCATCGTCGTTCCGCGTCATCCCGATCGCGCCGAGGCGCTTGCGGCGCAGATTTCCGGCATGGGCCTGAAGGTCGCGCGGCGCAGCAAGGGCGACAGGATCACGGCCGACACCGACATATTGCTTGGCGACACGATCGGCGAGATGGGGCTCTATCTCCGGCTGACGGAAATAGCCTTCGTCGGCCGCTCGCTGACCTCCGAGGGTGGCCAGAACCCGCTGGAGCCGGCCATGCTCGACACGGCGGTTCTCGCCGGGCGCAATGTGCAGAATTTTCGGGAGGCCTACCAGCGTCTCCTCGACAGCGGCGGCGCCAAGCTGGTGCGCGATCGCGACATGCTGGCCGGCGCCGTCAATTTCCTCCTGACCAACGAAGTGGCGCGCCACGAGATGATGGCGGCAGGCATTGCGACCGTCGACGAGATGCGCGGTGCGCTGGCGCGTACGCTGAAATCGCTTGAGCCCTACATCCAGCCGCTGGTCGTCAAGTCGCGCCTGAAGGGCGCGAACGGGCGCTAGCGTGGCCTCGGAAGCACCACCATTCTGGTGGGAAGAGCCGGACTGGCGGGTCCTGGCACTGTCGCCGCTGTCGGCCATCTATGCGGCTGCCGCCGGCCGCGGCATGCGGCGGGCCAAGCGTGAGAAGATCGAAGCACCTGTTCTGTGCATCGGCAATTTCACGGTTGGCGGCACCGGCAAGACACCGGTGGCCATCGCGCTCGCCAAGCAGGCCAAGCGCATGCATCTCAAACCAGGCTTCCTGTCGCGCGGCCATGGCGGCTCCTTCGCCGAGCCGCACGTGGTCGATATCGACCACGACAGCGCCCGGCATGTCGGCGACGAACCGCTGCTGCTCGCCGAACACGCGCCGGTGGCGGTGACGCCGAACCGCGCCGCCGGCGCCCGGCTGCTGCTGGAACGGAATGGCTGCGATTTCCTGATCATGGACGATGGCTTCCAGAGCGCCCGCATCCACATCGACTATGCGCTGGTCGTGGTCGATGCGCGCTACGGGATCGGCAACGGCCGCGTCATTCCGGGGGGGCCGCTCAGGGCCAAAATCGTCGACCAGCTGGTTTTCACCAGCGGGTTGTTGAAAATGGGCGAGGGCACTGCCGCCGACAGCGTGGTCCGCCAGGCGGCACGCGCCGGCCGGGCGATCTTCGAGGCCCATACAGAGCCAAGCGGCAAGGCAGGGCTTGCCGGCAAGCGGTTCCTCGCCTTCGCCGGTATCGGCCATCCCGAGAAATTCTTCGACACGGTGCGCGAGGCCGGCGGCGAACTGGCATTGACGCGGCCGTTTCCGGACCATCATTTCTATGCGGAGGACGAACTTGCCGAGCTGGCGGCGACCGCACGCACTGAGGGGCTGGTGCTCATCACCACCGCCAAGGACGCCGCCCGGCTGCGCCACGGCGCGTCACAGGACTTTCTCGACCGGCTCGAGGTGCTGGAGATCGACACGGTCTTCGAACTCGATCACGTTCCCGAGCGCATCATCGACGAGACGCTCGATGCCTGGCGCCAGCGCAAGCTGAAGGGTTAACTGCGCTTACGCAGCTCCGGATGCATCTCGATTTCACGGCGCAGCGAGGCGGTGGCGCTGATATAGGGCTCTTGCCTTGCGACGCTCCAGTACTTCAACTCGTCGAGCGGAATGCTTTCGCCTGTCACCGCGCAGCGCACGAACGCGCCGGGGCTGGTAACCTGGAAGTCGCCATCCAGGTAGCGGATGCGGGCTTCCTTGCCGCCGGGGCCTTCGAAACGGTTCATCATGCGGGGACGCCAGGGTTCATGAGAATTTCATCGCCATAAATTCCCGGCGAGGTCAAGCATGAGACAAGCCTGAGACAATGCTGAACGCTTATTGTGAAGCGGAAAAATGTAGTTGGTGGGCCGCAATGGACGTTTCCTCCACTCGTCTTCCCGCCCTGCTTAGGGAAGTGATGACGCCGCAAGCCGTGCCCTCGGGGCAGGCTGATCCAGTGATGACGGCACTGGTCAAGGCGCTGGTCCAACCGCCGGCGCCGTCTCTGCTCGCGCAGCAGACAGCGCCGGCGCTGTTGATTTTGCCGGCGGCGCCGATGGCCGTCAAATCGCAGCAGATCGCATCCGCCGGCATCGTCGATGCCTATCTTGCCCAGCTTGAGACGGGCGAAGAGGCGGCGTTGGCAACAGTCGTGGCGAGAAAGGCAAAACCCGAAGCCGAAACGCTGCGAGCCTTCTTGCCGCCTTCGACAACCGCCAATGACAATGCCTCCGCCAGGGTTGCGGGGCTGTCATTGCTGTCGCTTATCCCGCCGCAGGCTCCAGTCCCGCGCAACGCTGCCGCCCTGGGTACGCCGGCGGGCAGGCACAGGCCGGCCAATCAATCCCATGGTGCGGTGCCGCACCCTGAGCAGTTGCTGGTGAAAATTGGCTTTGTTTCGATAATGGCCGGTTTGCTGGGAGCGGTGATCCTTGGGTTCGTTTTGTTGTTGCTTCGCTGAGCTTCGAATCGGCCGGTTTTCCATATAGGTCCGGAAGGCCTATCGCTCGGCTTCGATAAACGCCTCGATCTTGTCCTGGGCCAGCCCGGCCTCTGCCGCGATGCGGCGGGCGAGGTCGGCGGCGGCGGCACGCGGCCGCCCCATCGGCCGGTCGAGCCAGTAGGATACCGGGTTGAGGGCTGTGCGCTCATCGACGGGAGTGATGCGGCCCGATTGTAATTGATGTCCGGTCAGCGGCGGGCGGGCCAGCGCGATGCCCAGCCCATAGGCGGCGGCGTCGAGCACCAGATTGTAGTCCTCGAAGCGGCGGTCCTGCGGGCGCGGGCGGTAATCCATGCCTTGCGCGGCAAACCAGGCGCGCCAGGCCGACGCGTCGGAATCGTTGATCAGCGGATATTTGAGCAGCCGGGCAGGGTCGCCCCGGCCGATCT
>NZ_RZPF01000707.1:0-3396 GCF_004022735.1 Mesorhizobium sp. M7A.F.Ca.AU.001.01.1.1 | reverse complement strand
CCTGAAATTCCTCGGCAAGACGCCGCTGACGGCGGCGGTCAAACAGGCGGCCGAGGCGCTGAAATACACCGAGGACAAGGCGACGGTCGTGCTCATCACCGACGGGCTCGAAACATGCGGCGGTGACCCCTGCGCGCTTGGTAAGGAGCTCGAGGCATCCGGCGTCGACTTCACCGCCGATGTCGTCGGCTTCGGCCTGACCGCCGACGAGGGCAAGCAGATCGCCTGCCTCGCCGACAACACCGGCGGCAAATACATCCAGGCCTCCGACGAGAAGGCGCTGCAGGAGGCGCTTGCCGAGACCGTGGCAGCACCAGCGCCGGCTCCTGAACCGGCTCCGGCACCTGCGCCGGCACCCGCGCCCGAGCCGGCCAAACCGGACTTCAATTTCCTGCCGATAGCGGTGCTTGCCGAGGGCGGCGATCCCGTCACTGACGGCAACGCCTGGGAGATCTACAAGGCGAAACCCGACGGTACGCGCGGCGACTACGTCAGCACCGAATACGGCGCCTACAAGGCCAATCTGGAACCGGGCGACTATATCGTCGTGGCCAGCGACGGCCAGGCCAAGACCGAGCAGAAAGTCAAGATCGAGGCGGGCCAAGTCTACGCGCCTCTCTTCAACTTGAATGCCGGCACGCTCATCATCCATCCGCGACCGAGCGAGGGGGCAGATGTCGTCGATGGCGCGGCTATCGTCATCGATTATCCGGGTGCTGACATGCCCGCCACCTTCTATGGGACCACGAAAGCCGTGTTGCCGGCCGGCGACGAGAAAGTGACGGTCACGATCGGCCAGGGGGTGGCTACCGAAACGATTCCGCTGGCTGCCGGCAAGACCGTGGAAAAGAACATGATTGTCGGTGTCGGCCATGTCGTTGCCAATGCTTATTATGCTGCCGGCGGCGACAAGGCGGACGGTTCAGGCATCGGCTTCAAGGTGCTCAAGGCAAAAAAGAAGATCGATGGAACCAGGGACGAGGTGACCTATGCCTACGGACCCGACAGCAAATTCGATCTGCCGGCCGATGACTATGTCTTGATTGCGACGGTTGATCTCGCCGTTGTCGAGCAGCCGTTCACCGTCAAGGTCGGCGAATTTCAGGATCTGAAAATCGCAATGAATGCCGGCGTGCTGGCGATCACCGCGCCGGGAGCCTCGAAGATCGAGATTTTCGAGGCCAAGAAGGACATCAACGGCAACCGCAAGTCGCTTGGCTATGCATTCGACCAGAAGTACCAGGCAGCGATCCCGGCGGGCGACTATGCCGTCG
This sequence comes from Mesorhizobium sp. M7A.F.Ca.AU.001.01.1.1, assembly GCF_004022735.1. Classification (NCBI taxonomy): domain Bacteria; kingdom Pseudomonadati; phylum Pseudomonadota; class Alphaproteobacteria; order Hyphomicrobiales; family Phyllobacteriaceae; genus Mesorhizobium; species Mesorhizobium sp. M7A.F.Ca.AU.001.01.1.1. Next base: position 2,122 of record NZ_RZPF01000707.1, on the reverse strand, counting down.
TCTCGGAGAAATCCGACAACAGTTCGAAAGAAGGCAACGTGACGGTCAAGGCCGGCGAGCGAGCTGAGCTAACCGTGCAATAGAATCGTATGCACAACCGCAAGAGGGCGGCCAAGTGCCGCCCCTTTTCATGGGTTGCGCAGAACTGCCGTCAGGCCGTGCCGAAGGCGCTGGCGCCATGATCGGCGCGGCCGACCAATTGCCGGAAGCCGGCAAACAGCTCGCGGCCGAAACCGAACTCGTTGCCGATGAGGTCGGCATCCGCCGTCCGGCGCAGCGCGAAATCGCCGGCCGGCACCAGCACTTCCAGCGTGCCGGCATCGGCGTCGAGCCGGATGATGTCGCCTTCGTGGATCCTGGCGATAGGACCCTCCTCGACCGCTTCCGGTGTGACATGGATCGCCGCCGGCACCTTGCCGGAGGCGCCCGACATGCGCCCGTCGGTGACCAGCGCCACGCGCTGGCCGCGATCCTGCAGGATGCCGAGCACGGTGGTCAGCTTGTGCAGTTCCGGCATGCCGTTGGCCTTCGGCCCCTGGAAGCGGATGACGGCGATGAAGTCGCCGGTCAGCGTGCCTGCCTTGAACGCATCGTTCAGCCCTTGCTGGCTGTCGAAGACCCTGGCCGGCGCCTCGATGATACGCCGCTCCGGCTTCACCGCGGAAGTCTTGATGACGGCGTGGCCGAGATTGCCTGACAGCACCTTCAGGCCACCGGTCGCCTGGAACGCCTTGTTGAAAGGCGCCAGCACCTTTTCGTCGCCGCTTGTCCGCGGCGAGGCTTCGCGCACCACGCCTCCGTCGGCGCCGAGCTTTGCCTCGACCGCATAGGGCCGCAGGCCTTCGCCCCACACCGTCTGCACATCCTCATGCAGGATGCCTTCGTCGAGCAGTTCGCGGATCAGGAAGCCGAGCCCGCCGGCGGCGTGGAAATGGTTCACGTCGGCGAGGCCGTTCGGATAGACCCGCGCCAGCAGCGGCACCGCTTCCGACAGGTCGGAAATATCCTGCCATGTGATGGCGATGCCGGCCGCCGCCGCCATGGCGATCAGGTGGATGGTGTGATTGGTCGAGCCGCCGGTGGCATGCAGGCCGACGACGCCGTTGACGATCGAGCGCTCGTCGATCATCCGCCCGACGGGCGTATAGGCGTTGCCAAGCGCAGTAATCGCCAGCGCCCGCTTGGTCGCCTCGCGGGTCAAAGCCTCGCGCAGCGGCGTGCCTGGATTGACGAAGGACGCGCCCGGCGTGTGCAGGCCCATGATCTCCATCAGCATCTGGTTGGAATTCGCCGTGCCGTAGAAGGTGCAGGTGCCCGGTCCATGGTAAGATTTGGACTCGGCCTCCAGCAGTTCGGCGCGTCCGGCCTTGCCCTCGGCGTAGAGCTGGCGGACCTTGGCCTTTTCGTCATTGGGCAGGCCTGATGTCATCGGTCCGGCCGGAATGAACACCGCCGGCAGATGGCCGAAGGTGAGGGCGGCGATCACCAGCCCCGGCACGATCTTGTCACAGACGCCGAGATAGACGGCGGCGTCGAACATGTTGTGCGACAGGCCGATCGCGGCGGCCATGGCGATGACATCGCGCGAAAACAGCGACAGCTCCATGCCGGGCTGGCCCTGGGTGACGCCGTCGCACATCGCCGGCACGCCGCCTGCCACCTGGGCGATGCCGCCGGCTTTGCGGGCTGCATCCTTGATCAGCGCGGGGAAGCTCTCGAACGGCTGATGCGCCGACAGCATGTCGTTATAGGAGGTGATGATGCCGAGGTTCGGCACCTTGTCGGCGCCCAGCGCGAGCTTTTCCGAGGGGCTGCACACCGCAAAGCCGTGAGCGAGGTTGCCGCACGACAAAACGGCCCGGTTGGCGGTGCGGTTCGACGCCTCGGCGATGCGGCCGAGATAACGCTCGCGGCCGGGCTTAGAGCGCTGGCGGATGCGTTCGGTAATGGCTTCGATGTCGCGTCTGGCGGTCATGGTGTCGGTCCTTTCAGGCGAGGTCCCGGAAACATCCTCCCGCCGTTTGCCGGGACCGGTGTAAATCGAGAATCAGGGTGCCCAGAAAACCTCTACGGGCTTTTGCGCTGCGTCGAGCACGGCGCGGATTGGCTTTCGCGGCCCGGG
>NZ_RZPF01000706.1:0-3405 GCF_004022735.1 Mesorhizobium sp. M7A.F.Ca.AU.001.01.1.1 | reverse complement strand
ATAGGTGATCGAGCCACCCTTCGGCGCGTCGGGATTGACGTAGTTGAAATGCGTATAGTCGGGCGGCAGCGCCGGCTCGCCCTGCATGGCGATGGCGTGCTTCGGCTCCGATGCGGCCGGCTGATGCGAAAGGGCGAGAAACGATATCGCGGTGATCAGCCAAACAAGAACGCGGCCCATGACCGTCTCCTTACTGGGCGGCTTGATGATTCGGACTGCACCCTAGCATGGCGCCACCGCGCTCCGGCCAGATACATCAGCCCAAATCGCACGGCCCAAATCGCACGGCCAAGAATCGCAGGCGCCGGGCTGGATTCGGCCTCGCTTGCAGTGTAACACGCCCTCCGAAGTCATTCTGTTGCCTCATTTCGGCAACAGGTAGCTGGACCACACGGCACGAAGAAGCCGGTCCCGGGATCATTTGAGAGGAAGTGCACGACATGACGAGCCTGAACAGCAACGCGTACCGCCTGTCGGTCATGGCCGCTGGCGTGGTCGGCTTTCTCGGCGCAGGGCTTCCCGCCGCTTCCGCACAGCAGCAGCAGCAGATTCCGCAAGGCTGGTTCAAGGCCTGCACCAAGCAGGAAGATGTCGACATCTGCAACGTCCAGAACATCACCACTGCCGGCAATGGCCAGCTGGTCACCGGCGTCAGCCTGATCGAGCTCAAGGGCAAGGTGAACCGCAAGGTGTTCCAGGTGACGGTTCCGACCGGCCGTCTGGTGCCTCCCGGCATCGGCCTGCAGATCGACACCGGCAAGGCGCAGAAGCTCGACTATGTGATCTGCTTCCCGGATCGTTGCGTGGCCGAAGTGCCGCTGACCGATCAGCTCGTCGCGGCATTCAAGAAAGGCCAGGCGATCACGCTGACTTCGGTCAATTTCCAGAATCAGCCCAATCCGATCAAGATCGCCCTGCAGGGCTTCAGCGGCGCCTATGACGGCCCGGCGCTGCAGCAGTCGGACATCGAGGACAGGCAGAAGAAGCTTCAGGACTTCGTCGCCAAGAACAACCAGGATTTCGCCAAGAAGCTCAAGGAAGAGCAGGACAAGGCGAAGACCGCCAACTGATCGGCCGATATCGCCGAGCCAACAAAAAAGCGGGGTTCATGCCCCGCTTTTTTGTGACTGTCTTCCAGCAGGCTAATGCCTGGACTGCCGCTTCTGTTGGTAGCCGCCGTCCGGCTTCTTGTCGAACATTTCCTTGATCTGCGGATGCCGGACCGGCTCGCCCGACTGGTCCTCGAGCAGGTTCTGCTCGGAGACGTAGGCGATGTATTCGGTCTCCGAATTCTCGGCGAGCAGATGGTAGAAAGGCTGATCCTTGCGCGGCCGCACGTCGGCGGGGATGGCTTCGTACCATTCGTCGGTGTTGGCGAATTGCGGATCGACATCGAAAATGATGCCCCTGAATGGAAACAGCCGGTGGCGAACCACCTGTCCGATTGCGAATTTGGCTGTTTTCATCGTACTCACCACTGAGTTCCTTGAGCTTATTTGGCGCAGACCGCGCATCAATTCAATCCCGAGGCGCTTGACGCCCTATTAAGCAACGGGTTAGCCCGGCGCCAGGGTTTCGGACCAGCATAAAAATGTCTGACGTCATCGGTCTTGTTCTTCCGTTCTTCGGCTTGATTTTTGTCGGGTTTCTGGTGGCGCGCATCACCAGGCAGCCGCTGGACGCGCTCGGCTGGATGAACACGTTCATCGTCTATGTCGCGCTGCCGGCACTTTTCTTTCAACTGCTTGCCAAGACGCCGTTCGAAGACCTGACGGAATGGCGCTTCATCTTCGGCTCGGTCGTCTCGACCTTCATGATATTTTCCTTGATGTTCATGGGGTCGGTCCTGACCTCGCGCGGCGAGATAGCGCAATCGACCATCAAGGCGCTCGCGGCCGCCTATGGCAATATCGGCTATATGGGGCCGGGGCTGGCGCTGCTGGCCTTCGGCGAGGAGGCGGCTGTGCCGGTCGCCTTGATCTTCTGTTTCGAGAACATCATGCATTTCGCCATCGCGCCCATGATGATGGCGCTGTCTGGCGACGAGAAGACCACTCCTCTCCGGCTTGCCCTGGGCGTCCTGCGCAAGATCGTGCTGCATCCGTTCATCATCGCAACCGCCCTGGGTGTCGGCGCCGCCTATATCGGCTTTCGACCGCCCGTGCCGGTGGAGCGATTTCTAGAATATCTTTCCCGTGCGGCCGCACCTTGCGCGCTGTTTGCCATGGGCGTCACGCTGGCGCTCAGGCCACTCAATCGCGTCCCGCATGAGATGGTTCCGATCGCCGCGCTGAAGCTGATCCTGCACCCGTTGCTCTGTTATGTCGTGCTGAGCTGGATCGGCAATTTCTCTGAGACATGGGTCTTCTCGGCGGTGCTTCTGGCCGCATTGCCGACCGCCACGAACGTCTTCGTCATCGCCCAGCAGTATGGCGTCTGGGTACAGCGAGCGTCGGCCAGTGTGCTGATCACAACCTGCCTGTCGGTCGTGACCGTTACCGGGCTGCTCTACCTGATCCGGCACAATATCCTAGCGCCGGACCTGTTTCCCTAACCCGCCGGCAAGCGCGGCAAAACCGCTGCCGGGACGAAGCCCCTCGCGCATGAAAAAAGCCCGAAGCGGCGCGAAGCCTCCGAGCACGCCGAGCCCGGCAACGCGGGCCATCTGCGCCGGCAGCATGTCGGAAAGCAGCGACATGTTGAGCAGGTTGACCGCGCTGCTGCGCGCCAGAATGTCGGGGCGGCGCTTGAAATCGTAGGCTGCAAGCGCCTTGGCTGCGCCCGGATCGGATCGATTTTCACAAGCGATTCCAATTAGATCGTCGACGTCTCTGATGCCGAGGTTGAGGCCTTGCGCACCGATCGGCGGAAACACATGGGCGGCTTCGCCGACCAGCGCCACCCGATCCCTTGCGAAACGAAGCGGCGTCACCGCCGATAGCGGGTAGATCTGCCGGCCCGGCTCGACAGCCACCCGGCCCAGCATCGACTGCATCTGCTGTTCGACCCGCTGAGAAAGTGTCGCATCGTCCAGCGCGGCGAGCTCGGTCGCGGTCTCGGGCTTGACCACCCAGACCAGGCTGGAGCGATTGCCGGGCAGCGGGACCTGCGTGAACGGACCGGTCTCGGTGTGGAATTCCGTCGAGGTGAAGGCGTGATCGCCGCTATGGCCGAAATTGAGGACGAGAGCTGCCTGCGGATAGGAGCGGGCCGAGGTCGAGATGCCGGCCGCCTGGCGCGCCGGTGACAAGCGTCCGTCAGCGGCGACCGCCAGCGATGCGTCAACCGAGCTGCCGTCGGCGAGGCCGGCACGAACATGCTCGGCATCGAGATGCCAGTTCGCCACCATCGACCTCAGCCAGTCGATGCCGGCGCGCGCGGCAACGGCGCTGGCGAGTGCCGGGG